>NZ_JAMYSE010000003.1:0-236096 GCF_040321795.1 Mesorhizobium sp. M0244
ACCCGCGGGGTGAGGGGGGCTCTTTTGCGCGCTCAACACTACGGTGCCCACGTGGGGTCTTTTCTGTTGGTTGGGTCCCATAAGCACCCCCACTGGGCGCCGCCCAATGGGGGACCCCGGTGGGTGCGGGCCGATCGCCTCCGGTCCATCGACCGCCATCGAGGTCGCGGTGGTCGCGGCCCGAGAAACTCACGGAGACGACAAATGGCTACCATCGGCACATTCACCTCAAACGGCAACGGCTTTTCCGGAGCCATCAAAACCCTCAACCTCAACGTCAAAGCCAAGCTGATCCGCGTCGAGAACCCTTCCGACAAAGGCCCCCACTTCCGCGTCTACTCGGGTAGCGTCGATCTCGGAGCCGCCTGGCAGAAGGTCTCCAACGAGGGCCGCGACTATCTCTCGGTCAAGCTGGACGACCCGAGCTTCCCCGCTCCGATCTACGCCACCCTGATCGAGGTGGAAGGCGAGGAAGGCCTGCAGCTGATCTGGTCTCGCCCCAACCGGGACTGATCGCCTCGACGAGGGCTCCGCCGCAAGGCGGGGCCTTCGGCCGTTCCCAAACCAAGCCCGCAGGCGGAACGAGAAAGCGTGACAAAGCGATGGCTGCGGAGCAGGGGCTCGGGTCCCGTCTTCTGGTCGCGTCTCAGTTGGGATCAGTCGTTGTGAGGAGTCCTGATCGCCTTGGCCGACCCGAAGGCCTCCTATTCAGTTTCAGGCGAAGCGGCTTCAATCGCCAGCACATCCAGCCCCTCAATCTCCTGCATCACTTTTCCGGCGATACCCTGCAAGTCACCATACATGCCGACAGTCGACTCGATCACCCCTTGAATCTGCGCCTCGCGCTTGGCCCACAGGCGTGTTGTGACCTTGCGTTCCTTGGCGAGGTCCTCCTGCATATCCGAGAATTTCTCCACGATCGCCTCGACACGGTGGCGGAAGCGCGGACCGGTCAGATAGCCGTAGACCTGTTCCATTTTGGTGGCCTGGCCGTCCTGGGCGAGGCGGGAGTTCGCCAGCTCGATCAGGGATTGCCGAAGCATGATGGCGATCGGGATCGCACACTTGGGATGGGCGACATAAACTCCGTCCACAAGATCAAAGGTTTCCACGCCGGGAGGCAACGCTTCCGAGATCATCAGCGCAATATCCGCTTTCGCGGCTCGTTGATCTCCTCTGAGTTTCCCAAGCCAGCCCTGGCTCCAGTTCTTGGTGCGTTTCGATTCCCATAAAATGGCGCCGCATGGCTGGCCGGCGGCTCCGACCACGCGGTGTAGGACATCTCCGCCGAACTCGCCCTTTGCGACCGGTTCGATGGTGTCCATCGGGAACCGGCTGGCAATGAGAGACTCGAGCTCAAGCTCGAGGACCTCGCCCTGCAGCTGCTGAGAACCCTGTTCCGCACGGCGCTTCAGCTCCTCGATCTGGCGCTGCATGCCGGCTATCTGTTCTTCTTTTTCCGCAACCTTCATTTTGAGGCCGTCTTCGGCTTCGGACCTCGCCTTTACGCGAACGGCGTCCAGTCCCTCCTGGATCTTCCTTTCGATGGTCAGCGCCATCTCGCGCTTTTCATCGTCAAGCGCACGCTGCTGTTTGAGAAATTCCGCCTGTTGCTGCTGGGCCTCGGCGAGCTTTTCGTCGCGCGCCTTCAACGTAGCCTTGAGCTCGGCAAGCTTGCTATCCCTGTCCTCCAGATCTACCGAAAGCAGCAATTTTGCCTTGCGGGCTTCCTCGACAACGATTTCGGCACGCTCAAGCTTGATTTGCTCAGCCACTTGGTTGCCGATGTCCTCTTTGGCGGCGTCGATCGCCGCCCGCTCACGTTTAAGCTCTTCCTCCCGGGCCGCCATGGACGCGTTGCTCTGCGCCAAGCGCCGTTCATACTCCTCGCGAGTCGCGGCAATCAGCGGCGCCGCAAGCGACTCGTTGAGCTTGATGTCCGTTTTGCAGCTTGGGCAGCTGATTGTCGGTTCATTGAGAATCCTGGGCTGGACAGTCATTGGCGGGCTGACTCACTGAGGGCTGATGTAGACCCAGACTATATATTATCGACCGCTTTTGGAAAAGAACAAACAGCGAACATGGGTGTTATCCCCAGCGTGCGCACGGAATGGCTATTTCGTCGTCGAATTCCCGCAAAACGGCACGGTGAATCCACCGTCTTCTACGAATGACTGTTTCTCTTTTGCGATCTGATCGGCAATCCGCGGGAACTTGACCCGAGAATGAAATCAAACACCGCTTGAGGCTGACCCAGCCCTGTCGCCTGCAGGGCTGCCGGAATCCTCGCTGCGGCTTCGGCCTGTTCGGCAAGCAGCGAGCTTCCGCTAACGCCCACATTTCTCCGCTATTGCGGCGATACATTCCTCGAGACGCTCCAGGCGCGATTTCGCAATACGAAGTTCATTCCCGGCGTCGAAACGTCGATTGCGCCCGTGAGGTGTGGTCGCAATGAGGTTGCGCTCCAGTTCGGCAATGTGCGCACGCACCTGTCGGGCATCGTCCTGACGCAACGCCTTGATCCATCCACGCCCGCGCATCAGTCTTCCTGCCAGCACCCCGAAAGTCATGCCCGAGTTATGCCACGAGACCCTAATTTGCGGCAAGCCGAAACAGTCGAAATTTAACTTCCGCTAATGCGATTATATTTTTGACGAGGCGTTCATCCGGTGGAACGGCACCAGGATCGGTGAAGGACCTCTACGGGCCTTGCTCGGTTGAACTCGTGCCCTTGGGCGCGAAGAAACACGTCCATCTGAACCTCTGGTAGGCCTCGAACTCATATGCGGAATGATCGTTCGATAGAACGTCATCAATCGCTCGCAGAGATGACATGGTGCTGCTCGACTGAGCAAATGCAGGGCCCGCAGACAAGGCCTACATGGCGGATGCGAATAGAAGCCGTTTCATGACAGCTCCTAGAATAGGCAACACCCTTCGATTTCATAACAAGCGAGCCGTTGAGCGGGTCCGATAGGATTCTGGACTTTGCGAGTATTTTGGGCGCATTCTTTCGCCGGGGAGAAGGGGCTTGGATAAATCCCGCTACGATGATCGGTCAAGCTCGTTGCGCAAGCGTACTGGCGCAGGACGCTCGCTCGTACGCCGCTGGGCCAGCGTGCCGATGCGCCTGGTCTTCGTGACCGTGGCTGCGGCTTCCGCTCTGGTGACGCAGTTTGTCATGCATAACAGCGGATCGCTGCCGGAAATCAATCTGCAGAACGTAATCAAGCCGAGACCGGTAGCAATTTCTGGGGTCGCATCTGTGATCGACGGCGACACGATCGAGATCCATGGCCAGCGCATTCGCTTCAATGGTATCGATGCACCGGAGTCAGCACAGCAGTGCGACGACGCCAACGGCTTCCACTATCAATGTGGCGCCAAGTCCGCCGCCGCTCTCGATGCCTTTCTCGCCGCCTCGCGACCGACCCAGTGCACGTTTGTGTCATGGGATCGGTACGGCCGCTATGTCGGCAATTGCAGGCGGGCCGATGGTGCCAGCGTCGCCGCCTGGATGGTCGAGAACGGCGAAGCTCTTGATTGGCCAAAATACAGCCAAGGTGCCTACGCCATGCTGCAGGAGAAGGCCAAGGCAGCAAGGGTTGGCATCTGGGCAGGAACGTTTGAAGCGCCCTGGGACTGGCGTGCCGACCATCGCGCTGACAACGAACAGCGATCGACGATCGCTCCCCTGCTCGCTGCATCGCCCGGTGCCTGCAACATCAAGGGCAACATCAACGCCCGTGGTGAGCACATCTATCACATTCCTGGCCAAGAGTATTACGATCGCACCGTCATATCGACCAGCAAGGGAGAGCGGTGGTTCTGCAGCGACGAAGAGGCGGTGGCCGCCGGTTGGCGCAAAGCAAAGCGTTAAGCCACAAGGGCAGGTGTTGCCCTGCTTTTATACTGCGCTGGCGCGGGCCGTGGGAACGGTGAGTGCTTCGGCAGGGCCCCGAAAGTGCGAGCATGCGGCAGCGTCGAGATCACTGACTTCACGACTGGCGACATCGCGCCAGCGCCGCGTACACGAGCGACTTCGTTCCAAGCCTGGCTCACGTCGCCCCAGCGGCTAGCCTGTCAAGCAGACGGGATTGCTTCTGCGCGTCCGGTTGGCGGATCGCGGCTGGTAGCCGCGCATCCGCTTGGCGCGCAGCAGCTCGAGGAAGAGGGCAACAGCTTCGCCCTCGGTATCAAAGGAGTGCTGTACCGTGCGGCCGGTGGTTCCGATCCGGCCCCAACGCCGGACCAGGCAGGTCTGGCCGAACAAGGTCTCCTCGATCGACATTGCATAGAAGCGCGCCATGTTCCGATCCGCGTCGCGGCGTTCGATACAGAGGCGATAGAGCTGCGCGATCATTGCGGATAGAATCGCGCAGCCGGACGCGCGCGTCCAATGAATGGTTTGAATCAGCGGACGCGGATCGATTCACTCTGGTGATGGATGGAACCGAACGTCAGTCGTTCAGCAGCGTCTTTGATGGCCTTCCCCGGAGAGATGTAGCCAATCCTCGTTGGGCCGTATCGTGCGCGGTCGGTCGTAACGAAAATCGACGCTAATTGGCGCGTCTGGCTACCTCGGCTGCCGAGCAAGGAATTCCGTTATCAGGCCCTGCACCACCTCCTGCATGGTTGTTCTATTGCGCGCGCAATGGACCTGCAGCTCGATCATCTGCGAGACAGGAATGCGTGTGTGCAGCCGGGCTGTCTCGCCGTCTGCCTTTGGCCTTTCGAGCTTCGCTTTCGCCTCTCTGGCCGAGCGGGGTCTCGTCTGCTGCTCCAGGTTGTCCGTTTCGCTGATGCTGGATTCCACTATGGCAGCCATGTTGCGCGAGAACGGATCATCCGAACGGGCACGCGGTTTCAAGGCGGGCAGCGGCAATTGGTTTGCGGTCCGATCGCTTTTCTCGTTCATTGCGGGGTGGCTCCGTTCAGTTTGCGGATGATCTCGGCGGTCAGGGCATTCGTCTGGTCGCGAGCGTCCTGCACGGCCTTGTTCACAGGCTGGACTTCGTAAAGCGTCCCGGCGGTTGCGATTGAGGCGAAGGTCGGCCGTTGCGACAAAAAGGTCTCAAGCACGCTTGCGTTGGCCTGCCGCAGCAGCTGGATCGCCGTGCGGAAGGCCATCGTGTTGTGTTCGATCCCCGAAACCATGTTGAGCATCACCGCGTGGGGAATTTCGCGGTGGCGCCCTCCAAGTGAGCGGATGTGCCGGATCAGACCGAGGCATTGCTTGACATCGAAGACGTGCGCTTTCGTCGGAATCAGCACGAAGTCGGCGTTGGCGACGGCCGGGCCGAGTGCAGCCACGGCCGTGCCCTGGACATCGACCAGCAGCAGGTCCTCGGCGTCGGATTGCGCCAGGCGATCGATCAGGTCGTCGGTCGAGCTGATGGGGATGACGTCGATGTTTGAAAGCGCGTACCCGGCGCGGCGACTGTTCTTGCTCCACTCCACCGCGGACAGTTGCGGATCGGTGTCGAGCACCGTCACCCGATGACCGGCGGCGGCGAATTCGCCCGCGAGCAGGATGGTGGTCATGGTCTTGCCGACCCCGCCTTTGGGAGAGGCCACTGTGATTTGCACCGCGCGTTGTTCCGGCATTGTTTTTTCCCAATGTTGCGTCACTTTGGCGTCAAGGCGCATAGGCGATTTGGCGCCAAAGCGACTTTCTTGCATTATGACTATGCGCCGATGCAACAAAGTGCCGAGGCGCATAAGTGCCTGTGTGATAATATGAATTTGCACATCGGTGCAATGTCCCAGGGATGCATGATCGGCTCTGGATTAATGTGTCAGTGAGTCAGTATAATGTTTCGTATTGAATTGACAAGATACGCAATTTGGGTCCAAATTGGCTGAGCAGGTCGTCGCTTCGCTTCGACCTGGACCGTCTTCGACGTGAGGCCCATCCGCCATAGCGAGGAATTTTGGACACCAGCGCCGCCCACAAGGACACCCGAAAGCGTTCCCGGATCGATATTGGGCCGGAGGCGGGCGCGCTCCTGGATGAGGCCTGCAAGGTGTTCCGGCTTGACCGAGCGGAGACGTTGCGGCGCATTATCCGGGCCAGCCTGGATGTCGGTCCCGCTCTGTCAGCTGAGAATTCACGCACTGTCGCGGCGCTGGCCTCGCAAGTCCGGATGGTCGGCCGAAACCTCAGCCAGCTTCTCCATGCCATTCATTCCGGCCACGCTGTCCCCATGGAGGCGGCGTTGCCGATTTGGGAAGCACTGGATGAGAGGGTGAAAGCTGTCGACGCCGAATTGACGGCGATGACGATCGCCCATGGCCTGAAACTTCGGAAGGCGGCGCATCTGCTGGATGGTGAGGGCGCGTGAACCTCGACCAGTCTTCTATACAGGCCATAGCCGATCGGATTCGCGCGAGCGCGGCTTTTGAAGAAGAGAACCGCAAGCGACGGCGTTGGGCCCTGTTGTCCTTTGCTGGAAATGACGATGATAGGTTGTTCAAGACGGTTCGCGGCCGGAAGGGGGAGGGCGGTCTCGGGGCAAGCCAGCCACCGGAACCCGCCGTGCCGCGCTCGTCTCCCGGGGAACTGGAGCCGCCGCGCGGTAAAGCCGGGCGCCTAAACCTCGCCCTGCCAGCGAAGCGACGGAAGCTCGCCGGCGGCCCTCGGCCGCGGGCCGCTGCCGACAAGCTGGCGGCCGGGTATCAGCCGGCCGTTCTGAAGGTGATTTCCTACGGGCATGGCGTCACAAGGGCAGCCGCCATCGGTCAATATATCCAGAAGGAGGGCGTCGCGCTCGAGACGCATGACGCGCGTATCCTGGCAACGCAGGAAGCTGTTGCCGAGGAAATGAAACAGTGGGGCAAGGGTTTCGACAAGCGGCGGGAGAGCGAGGATGTGGCGACGTTTCGGCTTTCGCTGGGAGGGCAGGAGCATGCCGAGCGCCTTTCACAGGCAGTTCAGGCAGGTTTCGCCGGCCACGGTTTCGCCTATCGTATCGACACACTGCAGGACGGATCGAGCGTCGCGCGCGTCGTCGCGACCATGGCCGGACACAGCGTCGTGCGGGGTGAGAACGGGGACAACAAGGTGAAGCATCGGTTTCACTTTTCGGATCGACGCCAGCAGGATCGCCAGTTCTCGGCACCGACCCGGGCCATGATCGCCTCGCGGATCTCCGAGGCGCTTGGGGTCAAGGAGGATACCGTTTCGGTGAAGCCAATTGGGGAGCCCAGCCACGGCAAAGCCGGTGTCGTGTTCCAGCTCGCGCGCCTTAGCCATGACGGAGCGGCGATCGGCGCCGACGGCGCCGCGATCGCGTCTGAGGAGGCGGTTCGGCAGACCGCGCAGTCCTGGGACAAGACCCTGAATTCCTACAAGCCTCGCGACACCATGCACATGATCCTGTCGGCCAAGGCGGGCGAGGACAGGCAAGCTCTGGTAAGGGCCGCACGTGGGTTCCTGCATGAGCAGTTCCCCAATCACAAATTCGCCTTCGGCATGCATGCCGACATGGCCGAGGAGGGCGGTCATATTCATGTCCACGCCATCGTTGCGGTGAAGGGTGAAGACGGTGAGCGCTTGCGACCAGGTCCGGCCCAGCTTCGCGAATGGCGCGCGCTCTATGCCCAGCACGCACAAGCACAGGGCATGAAAATCGTCGCGACCTCCGCGGCCTATCGAGCGTCATCACAAAGCTATGGCCCGCGCGACAAGGCGATTGTGGCCACGGCCGAAAAGCCGCGGCCGGGCAGGGAGGCGCGTGACCGCGCCTACGCCCGTGCAAACCCGCACGTCATCGAGAAAGCCCGCCAGCGGATCGACCACGCGAGGGCCAACCCGATAAAGATTCCGATTTCGGCGCGCCAGCTGCAGGCCACCCAGGCAAGCCTTCGGGACTGGCACTCGGTTGCTGCTTCCCGGCCGGATAACGCGATAGCGAGTCAATTCATTGTTCGGATGACGCAAGCTTCCCGATCCGGTACTGTTGTGGTCGCTATTCGAGATGGAAAGGGTGTTCAAATGAGTTCAGATGCCACCGCGGACCAGATGCGGGAAAACCTAAAACAGATCAACGAGACCGTTAACAAGACAGCGGCCATGATGAACGGCCAGACGAAAGCGGAGTTCTTACGGCGCGCAGCGCCCACCATGGAGCTGCTTGCGATCCGGACGGATCTCAAATCCCTGCAGGAAGGTGGCGTCGCGCATGTCAGCGAAGACCAAGCCCATCGGATTGCCGGCGCGCGCGCCGAAGCTTTGATCCATCGCGCCCAGGAGATCGAGGCCGCTGAGCGGCTTGAGGCCGACCGCGCTCGCGAGATTCGTAATCGCGCCATCGAGCAGGAGATCCGCGACGAACGAGCCGGATCGGCTGATCCGACCTCGCTTGAGCAGGTTGCGCAAGACCGCGAAATGGTGCGCAACGCCGAAAGCATCGCCGCGAAGGAAGCGCGCGAGGCACAAGCCGCAAGCGAAGCCGCGCGATCATTGGCACAGAATCCTAACGAGCGGCTTGATCCCGAGATCGTCAAAGGCGAACGGCTCGAAGAACTGCAGCGCCTGCAGTCGAGGAGCATCAACACCGCTCCAGTCGAAGGCGAAGAGCCGGATTCACAGAAGCCGCAAAAGCAGTAGTTGCCTCGCCACGCAGCACTGCGTGGGCTCGTTGTTCCCTAAGCCGGACGCTGCAGGGGCTCCGTTCGGCACACGCTCGCGTCCAAACGCGGATGTACTCCGAGGAAAGACGAGGATTAGACATCTCGTGATTATGCAACCTCCTTCACCCGGATTTCTATATCCAGGTGAGCGGAGGCGGCGATGTTGACGAGCGCGTCAAGCGAGAACTTGGCGAGCTTACCGCGCAGCAGATCATTGATACGAGGGCGCGTCAGGCCGAGCCGCTTGGCGGCTTCCTCCTGGGGAATGCCCCAACGCTGGACTGCCTTACGGATTTCGTAGAGCAGCGCCGAGCGCGCTTTAAGGTTTGCTGCCTCCTGTTCGGTGTCCGCCAGGGCATCCCAGACGTTCTCATAGATTTCTACGTTCATCGTTCTGCCTTCCATCGTTTTAGCCGTTGAGCCGCCAGATCGAGGTCTTTCTTGGATGTGGCCTGTGCCTTCTTCTGGAACGCATGAAGCACCAAAACGCGGTCCTCTAGGGTCGCCAGATAGATGACGCGAAACGCTCCCGATGCCTCCCGAACCCTGATTTCCCTGACGCCGGCCCCCACGATCTGCATAGGTTTCCAGTCGTCGGGATCGTCGCCGCGCTGGACAAGTTCGAGCTGCCAGCCGGCCTCTATCCGCGCATCGTCAGGAAACGCTCGAACATCCGCCCGGCTGCTTCCAAGCCATTCAATCACCTTCATCGGGGTGCACTGTATCGGTTTTGATACATGTTGGGTAGAGTGAAAATCAATCGCGTTTTACGGACCAGCAATCAACTCACGTCCCCACCAAGAACCGGGAGGCGCAACGAAACGGTTCGATGCGCCCGCCATCGGATTAGAGACGCTTCGCCTTGTTCTCACTCGACATAGGCACCGAAGGCACAAATCGCTCATTTGTATTCAACTGAATTTCACGTCCTAGCGATCGCCGTGACGTCTAATTTGATCCTGCAGCGCCTCAAGAGCGGCTGACGGTAGCCCGTCGACATCTCCGCTATCCACCGACGGTGACAGGGAACGAGCGCCGGCCTCCACTTCCTGATCGAGCGATGCGAGCAGCGCGGCGATCGACGTGGACTTGTTTCCCGGCCGGACTTGGAATTGCAAGACACTCGCCTTGCCTTCAGACGCACTCGGGTCGGACGTCTTTGACGCTGCCGGCGCCGATCGCCGGCCAAGGGTGGGAAGCGGCCGCGGCGCATCATCAGCCGTCTGATCGGCCCGCTTCGGCTTCAACTCCGGAACTTCAGCGGCGACCTCGCTCTTTGCTTCAGCCTCACCGCCCGTCGAAAGGCCTGAGCTTGGCAGCACCTGTGGTGCGTCCGCGCTGTCGCTCTTTACTTTCGGCTTTAACGCGACGGGATCAGCCCTTTCAGCCGCAGTCGCACGCGGCACCGCATCGGCATAGGCTGTATCGCCCGAAGCCGACGCTTCGACGGTATCAGGTTCCCCCAACTCGAAAGGGGCCGCCGGCGCGTTGTTAGCCGCCGCTTCGACCTCCGCCATGGAGCGCAGCGGAAGATCCTGCCATCGTGAGAGAGGCGGAACCTTCAAGCGCCGATGCCGAAATTCCTGATAGGTCGCCTTATAGGGAGCGTCCTTATAATAAGTGATCTTGCGCACCATGAAACCAGGGGGGCTCGAGCCCAGAACCACGGCCTGCTTCGCCGGCATTTGCCGAAGCTCCGCCGCCGTCCGGAACGGCCTTTCCTGATAACTTAAACTCTTGTCTCGGGCCCCAAATATACCTTGACCAGCCCTGATGATCGGGGTGGGCACCTCGATCGTGGTCGGTCCCAGCATTACAGAGACATGTTCCGAGGTCTCCACGTCGTTCATGCGGATGAAAAGCTTCACCTGACACGCGGTCACCGTGGTGTGCCGCGTCGCTTTTCCATAGACTTCGTCAAGCTGGGCAAGATCCTGCAGGATCAGGACCATGCGAAAGCCATAGCCCGCGTTGATCGCCAGCTTGGAAACGATGGACTCCATTTTGCCGAGCTGGCGAAACTCGTCGATCATCACCAGGACCTGATAGGGCTCGTCCGGGCCTGGCGAGGAAGCCATCAGCACATCATGGATTTGCTGAACCAGGAGTTTGATGATGGGCCGGAACACGTCGAGCTGCGCCACCGAGCAGCCGATGAAGAGAGCCGTCGGGTCCTTGCGAAACTTCGAGATATCGAAATCGGTCGACGCCGTAGCGGCTGCAACGAGATCATTGGTCCAGGGGTTGAGAGCCGCCGTCAGGTTGAAGTAGGCTGAGTTTCGCGTTTCCTTTTCCAGCGCAATGAACTGGTTGAGCCCGTGCACGACCCACGAAGGCAGATATTTTTCCTCGTCATTGCGGATATTCGTCAGCACCCTGAGAAAATCCACGCCGGTCGAAAGAAGCATCGCGACGGCGCGCAAATGACGCTGCCCCTCATAGCGTGGTGACGTCAGCACATAGCCTATCATGGCCGAAAGCAACTGCCGGCCGGCGCGCGCCCAGATCTCGGAACTTCCTGTCGCCTCGGGGATGATGAAGGAGGAGACCACCGCGCAGTCCGTCGGCATGCGCGCATCGCGCCGGATGAAATCCAGCGGATTATAGCGATGCGAATCCTGCTCGCCGGGCGAAAAGAAAAAGACCTTATCGCCGAGAGCCTGCCGATGCGCACCGAACGCCTCGAAGTTCTCCCGCTTCGGATCGAACCACACCGAGGATCCCCGCCACATGTAACCGTTCGGAATGACAAAGCTGACGCCCTTGCCGGATCGGGTCGGCCCGACTACCAAGACGTGCGCGGGCTCGTCCGAGCGGATCGTCGCCCCACCCATCTTGCCGAGGATCAAGCCTTGCTTTGCCAGCAGGTTTTTCCTTTCGGCGTCCATGATCGTGCCGAACCGCGCATTGCCGTAGTGCTTTGGCTTGCGGTTGATCAGGCTTGCAAAGACCAGGCCGACGCCGATGGCCACGACAACCGCGACCGCGATCGCGCCCCGGATGATCGTCTCGCCCTGCGTGGGATGATAGGCCAGGCGCTGGCTGAAATGCTGCCAGGCAACGAACAGGCCGCTTAGGCTGCGTTGCGCGTTCTGGTACTTTAGAAGCCCCCAGCGCGAGGCGCCTTCAGAGGGCAGCGCGGGAGTCCACCGCCATGTCGCCACCAGCTCGTAGGCCAGGCTCCAAAGGGCAAAGAAGGCGGCGAGGCCGATGAGGCCGAGGAGAAGCCTATAAGCGAATACGCGAGACATTCTGGGGAACCTTTCTGGCGGCTCTCCATTCGGTCATGCGGTTGAACCAGATCGCCGAAGTTCCGCGCCAGCCGCCCCGGCGCGTTTGTTGGATCACAATCGGCAGGACCGACCGCACGTAATCGATGATCTCTGCCTTGCTCAGCCCGAGCCCAGCCTGCATGACCATCAATGCTAGCTGCTCAAACGCACCGGTCGGGCTGTCCGCATGGATCGTCGTGATCGATCCGGGATGACCTGTGTTGACGGCGCGCAAGAACGAATAGGCTTCCGCTCCCCGGATCTCGCCCAGGAAGATTCGATCCGGCCGCAACCGCATGGCGGCTTGCAGCAGCGTTTCAACGGTCACGTGCGCCAGGCCCTGGTCGCCCTTTGATGCGACGAGGGGCAGATAGTTGGGCTGGTGTGGTTTAACCTCTCGCGTATCCTCAATGGTGAGGATCCGCTCATCCGAAGGCACCTCGTGCAAAATCGCGTTCAGAAACGTCGTTTTGCCCGACGATGTGCCTCCTGAAAGCAAGATCGAATACCGTTCCCGCACGGCCAGGCGGAGGAAATCCTCGATCTTGCCGGCGTCGAGATATTCGCAAAGGGCGCTGTCGGTCTCGCTTAATTCGCCGGGATCCTGGACGGAGATCGTATCGAACGACCCCCGCTTCCGGTAATCATCAAGGCGCATATCCTTCACGACCTGCTTGCGGATCGCGAAGGCGCCTCCTGTCGGCGTCGCCGGCGCAAGCACGCCCTGGAAGCGTTCGCCGCCGGGGAGGGCGGCCGAAAGCAAGGGATTTTCCTCGCTGATCGATTGCGAGGATGATGCCGCTATACGTTCCATGAGGTAAGTGATCGCGGCGCGGTCGAGCTCGGGGACGTCGAAGGGCTCCATATGTGTCGAGCCAACAATTTCGACCCACACAAGCCCAGGCCCGTTTGCACAGATTTCGACCACGCGATCGTCGTCGAGCCAGCGCCGCACCGGCTCCAGCGCCTTATTTAGAAAGACGGTTCTTTGCTGCCCGCTCACGTCGTATCTCCCTCAACGCCTCGCGTACCGGGTCCGGATAGAACTCCGAAAAATCGAGGTCCCGGCGGACGAACACCATGATGCGCGACCCCTGATCGACATGGATCGTGGGCGCGATATTGATCGAATTTCGAAGCGCCTCTTCGGCAATGCGGTTGAGGCTTTGCGAGACCTGTTGCGCGCCGATCTGGCGGGCGCTCTGCAGGTATTGGTTGGGCTGCGTCTGGATTGTCACCGTCTGTCCGGTCTGCGGGTCCGTGTAGGCCTGGTTGGTGTTCGACCCATTCTGGTCGTTGCCAAGGTTGGCGATGAATTGCGTCGCACCGCCCACAACACTTAGAAGGATCGCCGAGCCGAACCGCTCGAAATAATGGTTGTCGACCTCGCCCGGCATGCCGCTGCGACCGAGCTCGTCGGTGCCGGTCGAGCCGAGCTGCACCGACATGCCGTCCGATCGAAGCAGGCGTGTCCACACTATGAACACCCGCGTTTGGCCGGTTGCGAGGCCACTGCGATATTCACCGATAAGGCGGGAGCCAGCGGGGATCAAAACCCTGCGACCGTCGAACGACCACACATCCTCCGACACGACGGCCCGAACCATACCGGCAAGATCGCTCTGGATCGCGGTCTCGAGCACGCCTTTGATCATCGTCCCTTGGGCGACCAGAGCGTCCGTGCGCGGGTTCATCGTGGCTTTCGATGTATCCGCTCCGCTCTGGCTCGCCCTTGCCAAAAAACGCCGATTGGGGTCCTCCTCGCCCTCGCCTGCGTTTCCGGCCGCCGCTGCATCCGCTCCATTGCCGCCCAGCGCTGATGCACTGCCAGGCGCATCGCCGCTATCGACGAGCTGCTTGGCGCGCAAGCGCTCCCATTTGCGGCGCTCCTCTTCTTCTTTCTTGCGCCGTTCTTCCTCAGCCAGACGACGGGCCTCGGCATCATCCTGCACCTGTGGTGGAGCTGCAGGCGGTTGCAAGGCTGGTGGAGGGGGAGGCGGAGCCTCGACCGTCGACGGCGGCTCTGCCGGCGCCGCCGGCGGCTCCTCGGGAGCCGTCGGGATTTTCAGGGTGCCGTTATCAAGCTGGGGACGCGGCGTATCGAGCCCAGGTGCGGGAAACTGTGTGGTGTGAAACTCCTCGCCATCCGACGCCGTCAACAGCGGCTTTTCTGGCGCACGCGTCGCCGCATAGATCATCCAGCCGGCGAAGACCACCGCACCCAGCGGCACCACGATCTTGAAGAATGTGCTCGCCCCGAATCTTGGCGCGGCGACCACTGTTCCTTCCTCAGCGAGCATTCTGTACTCATTGGGAGATGGCATCAGGCCCCCTCACTTTCCGAACAGTCCCACCGCCGACACGCTGCGGCTCGTAAGGTTCGAGCCCGGTCGGTTCGTTCACATTGTTCAGTCTCAGATTGAAGACGCAGGTTGCTTCGTTGCCATTGCGCAGCGTCCATTGGTAATTGACCTTGTCGACGACGATGTACGCGCCCTCGCGGCGATAATTCACAAGCGTCTCATTGCGCTCGCTGTCGACGACATAGATCGCCGGCACTTCCCTTGCCGGATCGAAGCGGAACCAGGTCTTCACGCCGTCGTCGTAGATCACGAGCGGCTTATTTGCCGACGACCCCTTATAGGCATAGGACGAGTTGGCGTTTTCGGCCTTGAAACCCTGCCGGTTCGGCTGTGCCGCCCGGGCCTGGGCTTCGTCCATCAGCGCCGCGTCCGACACCTCTTCGGGATAGCGGAACTTGATCGCATAGACTTGTTGCGCAACCGGCCGAAACTCGCCGTTGAGGAAGAACACATAGCTGCGCTTGTTGGTCAGGACATTGAGATTCCCGCCCGCATTCTTCTCGATCGGCTTCACAAACAGCACATTGCCCTTCTTGTTGGGCTCGATGCTCCAGGCCGGGACGTCGCCAGCGCCGAGGGTTTCGATTTTCTCGTCATCGCCGAATTCGATCATGGTCGAGGCGCCATAGCTGGCCGGCACCGACACCACATCGTCCTTCTGATACCAGACGAAGCGAATGCGACTGTCACGAGATCCCGCCCGAGGGGTCTGTTCGGCAAGGGCCGGCTGAACCGCGCAAACGCCGAGCCCGATTGCCATCAGGATGCCGGCGACCTTCATTGCGGTGTCTCCGCGGTGGGTGCCGGCGCCGTCTCCTGATCGCGCCGATATTCGAGCACCTGGAAGCCGAGCGGATTTTGAAAACGGATCTCGTTTTTTGCCGGCACGCCGGTGTAGCGGAACCGGATCAACGACACCCAATGCCGCTGCACGGTGTTCGCCTGGCTCTTTTCCTCCGTCATGAACCGGACCAGGGCGGTCCTCTGGTTAGGAAATGTCACCGATTTCACGGTCACCGCCACGACGGTGTTTCGCCCATAGAGCACGACCGGGTTCGTCACCTTGTTTGCCGGGCTGAAAAGCTCGACGAGCTCCCTCGAGGCATCGCCGGCGCTCAGCAATTGCGCGAGATCGAAGTTGTCCTTCAGCGCCTTCGGATCGTAGGTCTCGCGAGCCTTCACATAACGGACGATATCGAACATCCCCATCGACTCGTCCTGCTGCAAAGGCCCGTCGGCCAGCGGCCGCTTGACCTCGACAAACCCGGTGGATTTGTCGACCACCACCATGTAGGGCTCATAAGTCTTGAGCGGCAGCGCAAGGATCAGCGCGCCCACCGCTGCAACGGCAATGACCGAGGCGACGCTTGCCACACACCACGCCAGAGATCGCGACCAGCGATTGCGCCGCGCGATATCTTTTTCCCAGATTGCCGCATCCACGTAGTACGGCAAGGGAGACTCGGTTTCCTTCGCCGGTCCCCCAGCGCTTTCCTTCACATCGCTCATTGGTGCCCCAAACCTATGCGGGATCCGTCAGCTTTCGGGAAAGCCGTGCATATTCCGCTGAATCCTCATACCTTCTCTGTGCGAGGCTCACGCGCGCCCGCTCGCGACCCGCCAGACGTTCCTGCCGCGTGCTCCAGCCCAAGCGTCCCATTAGCCTGCGCTGACCGGCTTGGCCCATCGCTGCGAAGGCGCCGCCGTAGAAGCGCCCAAACGAAGGCGTTCCAATACCAATTCCGCCCGCGAGCGAGGCGGCAACGTTGGTGATTTGCGACAGCAGCAGCACGCCGACGAGGCAGATCAGGATCAGCGGCGCGGCTTCGGTCAAGGTCGTTGTCGCAGCACCATTCGACCGGTTGACCGCGTCGAAATAGGTCTGGGTAATCGAGATGAAGAAGGCACAGAAGGCGTAGACCAGAATTT
Source organism: Mesorhizobium sp. M0244 (assembly GCF_040321795.1). Classification (NCBI taxonomy): domain Bacteria; kingdom Pseudomonadati; phylum Pseudomonadota; class Alphaproteobacteria; order Hyphomicrobiales; family Phyllobacteriaceae; genus Mesorhizobium; species Mesorhizobium sp. M0244. Next base: position 16,199 of record NZ_JAMYSE010000003.1, read on the forward strand.
GCACGCTCATGTACTGCACGATCGCGGTTATCCAGCCGGCGAAGAACCGGGTCGTATAGCCGAACAGCATAAGAATGATGAACACTGGGGCGAGCGCCAGCAAAAGCCAAAGAAAGATCTTCGACAGGATGATGAGGAAGATCGCATAGCCGATGAGCAGCGCGCCGACGACAAGGATGATCGCCGCCAGTACGTAGCCGCCGAAGTTCAACACGCCAAGGCTCTTGATAAAGGCGGAGGTGGAATTGGCGAGCGAATCCCAGATGTTTTGCAGGGCCGTCTGCACGGAGTCGACGGAGTTCAGCCCGGCCGATGTCCCGGTCACATTGGCCGAAACGCTCGTGAGAAGGCTGTTCCCGATCGCGGAAGGTGTCTCATTCGCGAACGAATAGGCATATGTTTGAAAGTCCCCCCAGCTCGTCGCCAGAGCGTAGATGACGAAGGCGCGGAACAGGCGCCAGACCATCTCTTTTCCCGATCCGGTCGAGGTTCCCTGCCAGATGCCCATGGCCCAGAATATCACGTACAGCGTCAGCATCAGGCCGGCGACACCCACCTGTCCGCCGCCGGTCAGGGCCGACGCGAGGTTCTGGTAGGCTTGCGATACATAGTTATTGCCGAACTTGTCGACCTGTTGCAGAAGCGTCGTGATATTGAAGTTCATTTTTTCGCCGTCCCGCCTGGAAACAGAGATGGATCGCTATTGAGTGCCTTCATCGGACCGCACTCGAATGGCTTCGTCGCTTCTGTTCTCGGTTCGGGCGCCGCGAACGCCATCGGCTGCATCGGTCCCTCGTCGCGCGAGCATGGAGCCTTGAGCGGCTTGTGGCCGCACCCGGAGGTCGCGACAGCACCAATGATGGCGGCCGCTGATAGAAGAAAGCGCACCGTCATTGGCCGGATTTGTATTCGAGCCCCCGTGAGGCCTGGGTGATCAGGTTCATACGATCGATGTTTTCCTGATTGGCGGCCGCAGTAGCTGTGTTCACCGCGCCGATCAGCTCGTTCACGGTCAGACCCGTTTGCACCATGATCTGGCTGTTCTGATCGATCGAGCCCTTGATGTCCTGCGCCGTGCCGATCCGTTGAGCGCCCGACTGAAAAGCGCTGGAACGGGTCTTCACCCCATTTTGCGAGGAGTCGACCAGTCCGGTGACCGTGGCCGCGACGTTCACCAGGGCGCTGTAGTTCTTATCCATCTGCGTCGTCTGGCCATTGATCAGGCCCGAAATGGTTTTCACCAGCTGCAAGCCATTGATCATGTTCGAAACGATGCCCTGCGATCCATTGCCGAGGCCGGCGAACGACAACGAGCCGCCCGAGATCACGCTACCAAGAGAAGGCGCCTCCCCCATGGAGAAGCCGCCATTGCCCAAAGCCATCTGCGCGAGCTGGCCGGCCTGGCTCGACCGGTCGCCGGTGACGGCCTGCAGCGTCTTTTGCGTATAGTTCATGATGTTGCGGTCGGTGCTGAGGATCTCGCTCGTGGCCGATGCAATCTGCCGAGCCTGCTCCAGATTGGCCTGGTCGATCGTAGGCACCTGCGCAAAGGCGAGGCCGCCCAAGCCAAGCAAGAGTGCCGCTGTTAACGGAATTCCACGCATAGCGCTTTCTCCTATTGAGCCTGATATTGCTTGACGGCCGACATCAGTTCGTCGGTCGTCATTGTCACGGGAGCGCGATTCGCGTCCCTTTGGATTTGCGAAAGCACGGGCGAGAGGTTTTCAACCGTGTCGGTCGTGCGCGGCGCCGTGCATGCGCCGTCCGTCGACGGGCAGCACGGGTTGCCGGCCGTGCCGCCGCCGCTCGTAGCCCCGGGACAGCTTGTCGAGCCACCCGAACCAGGCGGCGGGGACGCGGGAGTGGGCACCACCAGGCCGGAGGATCCCCGACTTGTCAGTGTGGCAGTGCCGATGTTGCGCACGTTGAAAGCTTGGGCGAAGAACCCTGTCGCCTGGATCACCTCGTTGAAGGTCAGCCCGCCTTGGGCGCGGATTGCGCTGTTGCGGTCGAAGGCTTCCATGACCGTTTTGTCAGTCCCGATATCCTGACCCATGGTCTCGAAGGACTGCCTATTGGGGGCCACGGTCGACATGCTGCCATTCATGCCGCCGAGAACCTGACCGGTGATATCCAACTGGCCCCTTTCGCCGGCATTGCCGCCGATAGCGCCCGATCCCGACCCGGTCGAGGCGAAAGCCGAAGAGCTCTTTACGTCCGGATTGGCCTCTTCCAAGGACGCCCGGCCACTCGCCGGATCGACCGATGCCTTCGGGCTCTTCACGTTCTGCGCCTTTTTGGGTGTCGTGACCGAGCAATTGACGCCCTGCGTGGCGGACTTGGTGTCCTCCTGGATGAGCTTGATTTGAACCTTGTCGGCCTTGTCCTCGCTCCGCTGCGACAGAATAGGGCTGTCAGAAACCGGCACGGCCGCCATGGCCGTCGATCCCGCGAAAATCGTCACAAGGGCGGCCGTCGTGCCCATAATGGTCTTCATTCCGGGTCCCTCCCAAGAAAGATTGGCAACCAAACCTGCGGATCGTCGCCGACACGCGCGCGTAGCGCGTCGAGCTCCTGAACCGTCTCAATTCGACCGGAGAGGATCTTGATCGCATCAGGCATCGCGCCCAGATTGAGGCGCGCAATGACGCTGTCCTGATCATGCTTGATCAGGAATTTGCGGGCTTCGGGCGGGGTTTCGCGGATCCATTTGATCTCGCGCTCCGACAGCCCGAACGCCCTGTGCGATTCCTCGTCGGCCTTCGGGTTGGGGAAAAAAATATTGGTCGGCGTCTGTTCGATCAGCGTGTTGGCGATCGATGACTTCACAATGTCCGCCGCTGACTGCGTGCCGAAGCCAACGATGCCATTCAGCTTACGAATGGTTTTCAGCTTGTCCTTGATGAAGTAGCTGAAAATATCATTGTCCAGAAGCTTCCAGCCCTCATCGAGGAAGATCATGACCGGTTGCCCGTCAAGCAGCTCCTCGATGCGATGGAAGATATAGAGCAAGGCTGCCGTGCTGGTCGTTGCGTCACTCAACACGCTCGTCATGTCGAAGCCGAAAATGGACGACATCGAAAACGAGTCTTCCGCGTTGTTGAACAACCAACCGCGCTGATCGGGCCTCATCCATGGCTGCAAGCGCGAATAGAGATCGTCATCGCCGGCGCGCATCGCACCGCGCAACAGCTCGGCGAACTCCTCCATGGTTCGACCTTCGGTCGGCGCGCTCGCCACCTGAGCGATCGCGTTGCGGATGACTTGCTCCTCGCGCGTCGAGTGAGCGTGTCCGTCGGATCGACGCAGCATGAAGCTGAAAAGCTGGAAGAGAAATTCCCGGTTGCGCGGCGTATCGGGCAGGCGCAACGGATTGAAGCCGGAAGGCTCCCCGGCCTTCAAAACCTCATAGCGGCCGCCAAGCGACCGCACGAAGATATCCAGGCCACGGTCCTTGTCGATCATCACCAGCTTGGGGCGCGGCGTGATGCGCTGCGCCTGTGCCGCGAGAAAGCCGAGCAGCACCGTCTTGCCCGAGCCCGAGGGACCGTTCAGAGTGAAGTTGCCGAGGTCTCGAACATGGAAGTTGAAGAAGTAGGCCGTTTGCGACGTCGTCTCGAGGACGCTTATCGGCGTTCCCCAATGCACCCCGCCGGTCCGGCCGCTCGGATAGTTATGGAAGGCCGAAAAGCCCGCCATGTTCTTCGATGAGATCATCGACTTGCGCGCCACATAGGCGAAATTGCCGGGCAGGGTGGCCCAGAACGCAGGTTCACAATTCAGGTCCTCGCGAACCCACAGGGCGGATACCTCCGTCAGCGCCGTGCCGACATCGGTCACGCAGCGCGCCACGTCGTCCATGGTTTTCCCGAGGCACAGCACCGTCAGATGATGCAAGCCATAGAGCGCTTCCGAGGACAGAAGCTCATCGCGCGCTTCACCGAGTTGATCGGCCACGATCGAGCCGGCTTCATCCGACATGTCGATCTTGCGCCCGACCCGCTCCATCTGGGTCAGCGCCTGGGGCTTGTCGATGATGGCGAAGGATTGCGTCACGATGAATTCGTGCGGCACCTTCAGCATGGGGTTGAGCATCCCCGGTCCCGTAATGGAGGGGTACTCGCCTACCGAAATTATGGCGCCGTATCGCGTTTCGCCAGGGGACGCCCCGCGAATTTCCAGCGCATTCGGGCCGAAGAACAGCCGCTTCGTCGCTAGCGCCTCCGCGAGTTTCATACGCGGCAGTGCCATCGGCCGTGGAAATCCGCCATTGACGAGCTGCACCAGGAATTCCAGCGGCTCGGAATGCCAAACGTCACTGCGCTTGACGACGCTGAGAACCCGCGCGCCATACGCCTGCAAGCTCTCTCGGACGGCTTTCATCACGTCCGTGAGTTCGATCAGCGCCCGCTCCTCGCTCGAAGATCGCCCGTCCGCAGCCCTTCGTCCCAAAAGCTTGCGGATCACGAGATCCGCCGTCCCGACCGTTCCCTGCAGCTCGCGCCGCACGATGGTCAGGTAGATATCGTTCACAAACATGCGCTGGGTGCGCAGGGCCGCCGTATAGCGCTGGTCCAGCTCTTGGCAGAACTTGTTTTCGAAGCTCGACTCGATCGCGGGCTTCACCTCGCGGCGCACGATATGCGAGTAGATCGCATAACGGGAATTCGCCAACCCCCGAATGAGATCGTTGCGGCCGAGCAGGCGCGAATTGATCTCGGCGATATCGATCGTCTCGAAGCACAGTCCGCTCATGTGAACGAAGGACATCAACATGCCGTCCTGCGTCTTGATCACCTCGTCGGACACATGCCGCGAATAGGGTATATGGGCCGAAACCGGATTCTCCCGACGAGACACGGCCCCGAAACTCAGTTCATCACGAAGAGCCCGCGCGATTGCCATGGTCACACCCGATAACTGCGCGCGCCCCAGAAGCTGGCGCTTCGGGGCGGCGTCTTTCGCGAACGGATGAACATGATCTCGATGAACATGGGATCGCGCATGATCGCGATCCTGGCAACAGCATAGAGCGGCACGCAGATACAGAGCATGACCAGATTATGGGTTGCGAGGAACACGACCGCCGTCAGCACGCCGATGAACCCCGCAAGCTCGTAGGGAATGCCGAGCACCGTCGGCGCTCGGGTCAAGCCCTTGACCAGCGGAGTGATCAACAATTTGGGCTCGCCAGGATCGATCCGGTCGTCTGCCATTCCGATCACCTGCCGACCGCGGATTGAAAGAATTCGACGATCTGAGCCGAGCCGAAGACCAGCACGATACCCAAGACCCAGCTTCCGGCCACAAACCACGACAGGCGCGCCGCCCAGGCCATGAAGCCCATGAAAATGCAGAACAGAACCGCCAAAGCCGTCGCGATCGGCCCGGTCAGGGTCTGCACCAACGTCTGCAGCGTGCTTTGCACCGGCTGGAGATTTCCGCCCCCGGCCATCGCCTGCGTTGCCAAGAGCATGAGCGGCATCACCACACCAGCGCTGCGTGCAGCAATCATCTTCCACAAGGTCATCAAAGCTTCTCCTCAGTCAAAGTTTTGTACCATCCCGCCCTGCCAGACCGGCGCCGTCGCTTCGCGAGACGACATTGTGCTGCCATTGCGGGAGTTGGTGCGGGATGTCGGATCATTTCGTTGATCAGCTGCGCCGGCCGCAGCCTGTTGAACGCCGGCGAGGTCAAGGCTTACCGCCCCTGCGGGCGTCACCGCCTCAGACCCGGCCGATGGCCATTGGTAGAAATCGTTGATGACGTTGGCGACGTAGCCAACCGTCTCGGAGTAGGGCGGGACGCCCTTATATTTAAGAACCGCGACCTCGCCCGCATTGTAGGCGGCGAGCATGTATATCGGGTTCGGAAATTTGCGATGCAGATCCCGCAAAAAGCCGATTCCACCTTTCACATTATCCGCGGGATCGCAGATATCGACCCCGTAGCTTACCGCCGTGGACGGCAGAAGCTGCATCAGGCCATAGGCTCCTTTGGGCGATAGCGCGCCGGAATTGAAGCGGCTTTCGGCCCGGGCAACCGCGAGGACGAGGGGCGGGGCAAAGCCTTGCTGGCGCGCGACCGTTTCGACGATGCGCTGTCCTTCTTCGTTCGGCAGGGCAGCGACGCCGGGGCAGGGGTTGTCAGCCTTGGTCGATGTCACCGTAGCGGCCGCGCTGTCAGCGCTTCCCGCCGTACCGATCCGCTGCACGTCATGGCTCCCAACCTCAAAGGCCGGCATCACCCGGCCCTTGGCGTCGACGGCCGCGTTGACGATGCGACCGGTAGGTGCCGTGACGCTGCCCTGGGCGTTCCGGGAAGCTTCCTGTGCAGACGCCGCTTGGCACGTCACCAGGATCGCACCCGCTGCAAGTACCGTTTTGCGGGATCGAATCATTAAAATAGTCCTGCGCCGTTGCCGATTCTGAAACGCTGAATTAATACAATGACTCGATGAACCGCAATCGCGAAAATGAGGCTGACGCAATGAAAATGAGCAGGGTTCTTTCCGTTGTGGCGTTTTTGTCGACCTTGTCGGTTCTGTCGGCGGCGCCGGCCCGTGCTGATGATTTTGGCTGCAAGGTTTTGCTGTGCATCCTCAACCCGCAGGGTTGGGCGAGCGTCGGCGAATGTGTGCCCCCGGTCGAGCGCGCTTTCCGTATGGTCGCGCATGGGGAGCCCTGGCCTCAGTGCCCCGAGGCCGGCAGTTCCGGTCGTATCGGATATGAGAAATTCAAACCCTGCCCGGACGGCACGATCGCCGTCTCGCCCGAGACGGAATCGAGCGGAAGCGACAACAGCTCTCGCTCACAAACCGTCTACAAGCCAGACAGCAACGGCGCTTTCTGTGCTGCGCGGAATGCGACGAATGCCTCTTGGAGCACTTACCCGAGAGGCTCGGGTTACGGTGCGCGTCCAACATCGGCGGTGACGCGGCGCGAGCAGAGGACGGAGCCAAACTATCTCGATCTCACAACGACCGACGGCAAACAACGGTTCTGGTTCAATCTGAGCAGGTATCAATGATGAAATCTGGCTTCGCCGCCGCCGGCATTCTCGCGGCCGTCCTCGCCAGTGTTCCGGCACTGGCCGAGGACAAATCCAATCCCTGGTTTCCGATCCCCGCCGCAGCATCGTTCAGCACCGGCGACACCTGGACCTATGCCGGTGAGACCCACCGTCTCTACGGCGTTCAAGCCTGCCTGCGAGGCACATATTTCACAAATAGGGCAGGGGGGCATGTCGATTGCGGGGAGGCAAGCCTTGCAATGCTCGTCTCTCTCATCCGGGATCTCAAACCTCAATGCTACACGGCCGCTTGGCAGGCCGCGACCAAAACGCGCTTCGTCGTTTGCGTCGCGCAGCCCACTTCAGGATCCGCGGCCGGTTCTCGCATCGATCTCGGCACGGCGCTGATCTCGACCGGCTGGGCGTTCGCGGCCGTCACTCCGAACGGCTCTCCGGTCCATGCTCCCTATATCGTCGCGCAGGAGGTCGCTAAAAAGCACCACCTTGGCCTGTGGCAGTTTGCCGACGTGCCCGATCCGAATGCCATGATCCTCCGCGATATCCGAAACGCATCTAACCAGGCTGGTCAGTCTCCGAATCCGCCTGCAAATCGATAACCGGTCCCCGGCGCGTTGGATCATACTGTACATTCTGCTGAGGCCATCGCCGGACCACGAACGCGACGGCAAGCGCAATCGCCGAAATCAATCCGAGAACAATAGCCGCGACCAGCCCCGGCTCTCGCCAAAACGATAGCGTGTCCCACTGATTCAAAAGTCGGGCGCCGGACAGCACCAAAATGAGGACTGTTGCGATGACAATGCCCGTTCCCGGATCCATCTCGAATTTCTTCAGCATCGCCTTCTCCTTTTCGCACTCCCTGGTCACGGCCCTCGCACGCACTTTCGCTTTTCACGTGTTGGGTTGATATTCCAAGGCCGGTCTGCTGTCCGGCCCGGGAACCCGCTGCTGTTTGCCCGGCAGCGCCGGCCGGGGACCGCTAGCGTCCCAGCACCAGGTCCCAAGCTCGCAGCTTGAAACTAGATGGTCGAATTCCGACCGTACGGCCTCCTTGGCATTATGCGGTACGACAAAAAGCGCCGTTCCCTGCTGGTCAACGTCGGTCAGAAGACCGAACGCCATCGGCACCGCTGGCAGGACGTTATAGCGCAACGTTTTCACAAACCGCCGATGCTCCCCGGTCAGGACCTCGATCAATTCCTTTTCGTCGTTGTGCTGAAATGGAATCCAATTCTCCGTCACGTTCATAAAGCCGATTTCGTCGATCGACAGAATGCCGGACGGCATCTGCATGACCGTTGCGATGGTGATCAGGCGCGAATTTTCGTGCAGTCGCCACAGGTCGAATTCTGCTGCAAAGCGCTTCGGCACTGCCCTGAACATTTTCTCATCCATAAAGAGCGGCGCGTCGGGCATATGCTTGATCGACAGCTTGCCGCCAAACCGGGCAGGATCGAGCGATTTCACAATGCCGATCACGATCTTCTTGTGCTTCGCCTTGGCTGCCGCCGCGAAAGCCCGCTCCCGATCCGCTGCCAGGCGATCCTTGTGCTCAGGGGAGTACATTGCCGGCATAAACAGCAGCTCGCGCAATTGGAACTTCTGGCTCGACTTCGCATCGGCCGCGCCCCAAAGAAATTTCCGGACCAACCCCCAATTTCTTTTTCCCACAAAGCCGGGTGCCATTAATGTCAGCTCCGCCTCTTCCCAGAGATAGTCGAGCAAGCCTCGCAGCGTGAGCTTCTTCGGATCGGCCTTCACAGTATGGTGGGAAGCCCCCTCGCCGGATGATCCCTGTCGCGCCTTGCCTTGTGTCAGTGCGAAGGCCAGCTTCAGCCGCGCCGCCTCCGATGCAGGGTCCTCGACGATTGCTTGACCTAGGATCTCCGCCTTTCCCGACAGCGCAAGGGGCAGTTCATAGCGATCACAGTCGACCGCATGGTCCTTGCCGGTGTTCGGCATGCGCTTGATGATCAATTCCTCGCCGACGGCGGCGATGTACATCGGCACACCGGGATGCCGACACAAACACAAGACCCGAGCTTGCTGATCCCGCGCCTGACGCAAGAGCGTCTGAATTTCCGGGTGCTGCGGGCCAACCGTGCGACCCAGAATAGCAAAGTCACTCATAAGGTGCCATCCGACTTTAGATCGTTCGCCTTATGATTAAATCATTGAACCCATGTTTCGTTCAACCCGTTGGCTCAACGATGCTTCCCATAGATTGACAGTGGTTAACCCAGCAGACTCGAATGGGCTGATGTTTCAGGTAGGCGACCATAGAGCCGCAAGCAGCGGCTGTGGCGGCGATGTAGCCCGTCCGCGGCGTGATCCGCCTGGGATGGTGAAGCATGATGACAATTCGATCCTCGACGTAAACTGTTTCATCGATGGCGTGCATGAAGAGCACGCGGTCATGTCCTCGTGCCGGAGGATCCGACGAAGCTACGCCACTATGGTGACCTCTCAAGACCGGAACCGCGCGCTTGTGACGTTCTGTAATGTGGCGCACGAATTTGTGCCGTTTTATATGATCTTTGGAATCCTATTCGTCGCCAAGGCGTTGAAATAAGATCAAACAGGTAAAATCGTTCGATGGTTTCCTCCCATTTCCACCGGACGGTGTTCCTCCCTGAAGGCTTTAACCTTCTTTTGGCCGGGCCGTATCCGAGCCCGGCCATTCTTTCTTCCGGCTTCCTTGTTCAGCGCTGGCGGAACGCGTTCTTCCTGGTGTCAATCATTCGCGACCAAGGCGGTTCGCACTCGCCGCCTCTGAGCTTTTCGAAGGCTACGCAGGGGAGAGGCGGTGCGTGGCGCCGAGCGAAGGCAGGAACTGGCCAATATCTATGACCTCGAAGCTTCTCTCATATTGGTGCTATTGGTGCGCCGTTCGCCTCGCTATCTCTTCGACCAAAGCGCGCGTGCGGGAAGGAGAACTGAAACTGCCGGAAAATCCGACGATTGCGGGTCTGGTCATCTGGTCCTGGCCCTCTCCTTGAAAAATGCGGGCCGCAGCCGCGGCAAGATGTATATAAATATAGAGAAAGAGAATTGCGTATTTGTGGCGGCTTGTAAAATTCCCTTCCTCTGCTTTTGGCGTTTGTGAGTTCTCGTTGAGCGATTGTGCAGCGAGGCGGGTTAGCGCCTTAACCGAGTGATCGACAGTATCCTCTGGCGGAAGACTTCGGCCGGTCATCTGACCCCAAAGCATGGGTGTCGAGTAGAGATAGGCACGCACCTGGTGCAGGTTCCAGATGCTCGAAGGCACCCTTCGCCAGAACAAGTGGTGCCAAATTTGTGATCAAAGTTGATGGCCAAGCTGGCCGCCGAGGGGCTCAGGTGTCTGCGCCGAGTGTTTCGCGCAGCAGAAGATCCAAGGGTCGGGTCTCGGGCGTCGGATCGTCCTCCCACAGCTTCGCGAAATCCCGGTCGTCGGGCGGTCTGTGAATGAGGACCTGGCGCTCAGGGTTGGCTTCGCGAACGCGTTCGGCCGCGCTGAGGCCGGGCTTGTCCGGATCGGCGAAGACGACGATCCGCTGGACGCATTCGGGCAGCTGAAGTAATGGCAACCGTGGTGCTCCCAATGAGCACCAGACGGGCAGGCCGTATCGCAGCATTACGGCATGGCCGGTCTCATAGCCTTCGGCAATACCAAGGACGTGGGCCGCTGGGGCGAGCCGCAAGGCAAAGCCCCGGCTCGGGCCGATGATGCGGCGCGGCTCGTCCAGCGCAGCCTTTTCTGGCCGTGTCGGGTGCAAGAGGGTGAGCTGCACCGAACAGATCGAACGGTCTGGGGCCTGCAGAGCAGCCACCAGCGCGGGAAAGCGGTTCTTTCCCAACCGATAATCCGGCAGATAGCGCACAGTTGGCAACGTCGCCGGCAGACGGCGAGAGGCAAGATAAGCTTCGCCGTGCGTGCCGGCGAGCGCAATCGCTCTCGACCAGAGCGCGAGCGCGTCCGCTGCCGTGGTTTTGGGCGCCGCCGGACGAACACGACGCAGAGGCTCGGCCGCGCGCTTCGACAAATCCAGGTCCGCAATAGCGGTCTCGATGTCGACGGGATCGCAACCTGCAAAGCAGTAGAGCATAAGACGATAATCCCCGTCACGAACAGAGAGGGAGGGATGGCGGTCGCCTTTCCCTTGCCCGTGACTTGGTACTGGGCAACGGCACAAGTAGCTCCCGCGCGCCGGGAACCCTCCTAAAGCGCGATATACCTGCGCAGCGCTTGGCCACGACACCTTTGTCATGGACCTGATAATGTCGCCAATTCGCTATCGGATCAATAGAATGATTAAATAGCGCGTTAAACATTCCCGGCGAAATAGCCGGGGCGTTTCAAGGGCCAGGACTTAGCCGTCCTGACGGCAGGGTCGCCTCGGCCAGGTAGCCCAAGCCTGCATCGCTGAAAGCGCGATTCGCAAACACTCGAGATTAGCGATCAGGAGCCGTTGCATGAGGTAATTACGAGAACCATTTGCGCGCGAACCGCAGCATGGTGATGTCTGCGCAGCAGGCGCGCAACCCGACCTTCAGACGATCGGCACATTGGCGGCGTTCCTGGGCGTCTCGGTCTGGGCCTTTTGGGAATTCGGGACGCTGCCTTGCGCAAGCCTCGAATCATTTGGGGCTATCGTATCAGGAGATCACAGACCTGGCGGAATAGCAGGATCGTCTGTGTGCGTGATTGAGCAGATCCTGGCAAGGAGAGCCTGTTAGAGTTTGAAGCGGCCAAGGCGCTGATCGTTGACGCGGTACTGCCAGGCCAGTTTCGGATCCTGGGGGTTGACGCCGGACGTTGACCAAGCGGAGCGCTCGAACTTTGCAGCGTCATGCAAAGAAAGATCGTCATCACAGCGCGACAGTTGTAATGACGAGCGAAGACGATGACGTCCGATACTGTGGGTTAGAAATTTGATGGCACAGACGGCGGCGAGGGACAGGATCAAGAAAGCAGTGGAAAAGCTGAGCATGCGAAGGCCGGCTTCCTGATCGGGCAGGGCGAAGAAAGCGAGCACGCCGCCGGCGAAAATTGCGAACGCGAACCTCATGAACATGACAGCGAGTCTCCTATTTCGATGTCGATCATTATAATATCACAGATTGATCGTCATTATAATGATCAATGGAGATAGGATGACCCCTCATGGATCAAGCGTTTTCGAAGGCTGGGGGCATGGTGCCGTTTTTGGCGGTATCGGCTTCAGAGTATTACCCGGCGCCATTTCCATCTCGAACAGGCATAGAGATTGGTTCCGGGGCAAGCCTTGCGGCCCCGTCTCAGAGTGTAATCGCCAGAACCACTGGCGTCGAGGTCTCGCTTGTGGTCGACCTGAACCAGGTCATACGAAGTGGTCGGGCAACGATTGCAGGGCCTGCCTGCCGCAAGGGCGGAGATCAGGGTTGTCCCTCCGGATGAGGTGGCACACGACAAAATCATTAGTAAGAGGACCCGCGACATCCAACCGGATTCATTTAATTATTCATTTTCAACAGGGCGTGCAGATCGTCAAATGCTATCGTGCATCTGGAACGATTGCTGTAGGCCGTCACTTTGCGGGAGTATGGGGAGGATGCCGCGACACTTTAATAGGGCAATGAGTTATCGTTTCGGCTACAAGCCCTGAGCACTAGACATTCTGCAAAAAAATGGCCGTCATATTCCGACCGATAAGCAGGGGGGCAGCTGTGCCGATATTTAAAAACAAGACAGAAGACAGCGATGGTTGGCTTTCGATCCTGCTCGCGCTGCGACTTCGCCAAATCGAGAACGAGTACCCGGACTATGCGAGTTTTGCCGACGCTACGGGGCTATCGCGCGGCACGCTCTACCAGTTGCGGGCGGGGAAGGGGAACCCGACATTGGTCACCTTGGAGCGGCTGGCGCGACACCTCAAGGTTCCGGTGTGGACGCTCATTGGTCGGACTGGTGACGACGACAGCGTGAAGCGGGACATCGAGACCTTCGGCTTCAGCTTCACCGAGATTGCGCGGCATATTGAGGCCACGCGTGCTGTGAAGCGCTCGATGACGGAGTTCAGTGGTGTTCCTTCTTTGAAAGAGGCAGCCAGCCCCGCTGGGGCAACCTCCGAGAAGAAGCGGCTGCCTCCGGCCAAAAAGGGACGCAGGGCAAACCAGTAGATACAAGAAAAGTAGAAGATGCTAAACTACCAGCGTAGATTCATTTGCTACGATTGGCAGAAAATCTATTGTATATTTCTTTGACTCGCACCAAGAAATCCGCCAGCGTCGATGCAAAGGCATCATTTTGCTGAAGGGTTCACGATGCAAGCGAATATCTGGCAAGTCGCAGGAGACAATGCGCTCTATAAGGAAGTGGCGGCGTTTGTCGATTGCCACCCGAAACCATGGGTGGAAGAGGTTTCGGAATTTCTGCGGAAGAAAGGCAAGCCCGAGACGATCACCTTGGTGATCGGACAGTTCATCGTGGCGGCTCTGTTCGAAGGACAATACGCGGATCTGCTGTACTGGTCGCTGGTTGCGGCCGAAGTGAACTGCGTTGTGATGGAGCAATGGCCTGATGATGTGCGCCAGGAGTTGGCAAGCCATCTGAAACGGGGATTTGTAAAGCTCTCGTCGCGCAATCTCTCCCATTGAAGGCGGCGGGCCGACGGGGGCATGGCCCTCAATGGGGAGACGGCGTCACACCTGACCAGGGGCAACGTTGATGTCGCTGCCGGCGGGACCGGGAGCGGATGAAGCGAGTTTTGTGTCACCACCACTGGGCGTCGGAAAGTCGCCTGGTCCCATTTGGCAGACCGCTTGCGCGCCGCATCCCTGAGGAATGGATTGGCCGGCCGAATTGAGGGCGGCATAGCGGCGGTTTACGTCGTTCGTCCAGTTACGGCGCTGGCTTTCAGTGCTGCCGTTGTAACGATCGGCGAGGCAGCGAATACTTGACGTGCCGCCGCACGATTTGACGGCATCGCGAAGCGTCAGTACGCCGCCTTCAATGTTTTCGGACAAGATGCCCCGATCCATTCCGTAGGCCCGGCCGGTCGCCCCCGTAAGCTGCATCGGTCCAAGAACGCCACTGAAGGAGCCGGCACATGCTGACATCGCGCCTTCGTGAGCGGACACGGCAAGAGCGAGCTTGGGATCAACGCCATACTTGTTGGCGGCGTCGACAATCATATTGGCGATGTTGGGGCTGCGCTCCATCATCTCTTGCGTGGGCGGATAGCTCGGCAGACCCGCTCCGTTCGTACAAAGGGAACGCAAGGTTGTGTTGTCATTGAGGTCGCAAGAATTTGCATCATGGTCAAAGGAATTCGCTTGCGAAACAGGCGCTTGTGCAACGACCAGGAGCGCGGAAAGGAGTATTGGGAAGGGACGCAGCATCTTACTTCCCCGGGCAGAAATTATAGATGGTGCCATTGATGGAGAGCGCGTCGGTGGATGGGCGCGTAATCTTCATCGGCGTGATGACCGGGGAGCTGCTGCCACGCTCGGTACATGAGGCTTGGAACGCATCGTCTGCATGACGGGTGCCTGCTATCTTGCAGGTGCTTGCTCCGACGGTAATTGCGTCGCCGTCGAACTCGGCAAGTTCGAGAGCGCCGACGCCTTGGTCGAGATCGGCACATGTGTGCGTGGACGCTACATATGATCCCTGCGGAGCCTTGAGCGGATCAAGTGCTTGCGCGATTGCCGGCGAGATCAAGACGGCTAGAGTCGCGAAGATTGTCCGGCTGGCCATGGCAGATCTCCGGAACATCATCCCGCCGTGGCCGGCGGCAGGAGCCGCGGTCAAGGCCGCGCATCGCGCGCCGTCAGGGAAGCATTGATCCGTTGGCGATGGCCGGTGGCTGGCTGGTGTCCTGAATAACGTCAGGTTCTCCGTGCCGATCATGATTGCGCTCCTTGGGGATATCGAGGTTGCCGAAACACAACGGCGTGGGCTGCTTCCTCTAGGGTTGCGGGACAGGGACCCGGAATTGGCATTCCTGGGCGATTTCACCTTGGAATACGATGCCGGCCCGAATGCTTTTGGCCTGAACATCATATGCACCCATCGCACCATTCCGAGCGAGGTCGGGGCGGACGTTATTCGGTTGCGCGCCATATTCGATGAAACAGCCGGAGCCAGCGTCAGCGACCGTTGATCGGCCGTTCTGGTAGATCGCCAAGCGCATGGGACATCGTTTCAGCGTGGCATTGCCGACAGGATCGGTGCGGATCGGCGAGCAGCCGGTGAGCGTGTGCAGGACCGAGAGGACGACGGTTTTGGTCGGGCTGCGAACGACGATGTGACTCTCGGAAGCCGGCGCGTTGGCGACCGCAAAGCGTGTATCGCCTTTGGCCACGTAGGCGTCGTTGTTCTTCTTCAGTCGGTCGGCCCATAGGGAGGCGTAGGGTACGGCTTCCGAGTTCGGGAGCTCGAGATCGGCATAGGCGACGGCGCGCCAGGCGTTCGGATCATGCGTGAGCGACTGGGCCGAAGCGTGGGGCGCCAATCTAAGGGCAGCCGCGACTGCGACAAATGTCAGGCGTGCATGCATTCCTTGCCTCGCTTGTGTGCCCTATGATTAAATCAATGTTGTGATGATTGTCGAGCGTGATATTTGGATGGGACAAAAAGCCCGCCTATCGGGGCTGGATGAATTGCGAGGCCTGGCGATCGGGCTGGTGGTGCTGTCGCATGTCGGGCCGGTCTTCGGAGAAGGCGGGACGGTCGCCGCTCTGCTGTTTGCGCCGGCATGGAGCGTCGGGGTCGACCTGTTCTTTGTGATTTCCGGCCTGGTGGTGGAACGCTCATTGCGAAGCCTGCGCCTCGAGCGCGGAGCGCTCGAGGCGGCCTCCGCCTTCTATGTAAGGCGTGCCATGCGGATCGTGCCGCTGGCCTGGTGCGTCGGCGCCATCCTCTCGATCGGGTTGATCATCCCGGGAAGCGGCGTTGAGCCTGCAGACGCGAAGGCGGCATTCGCCTTCATCTCGAATGCGCATTGGGCACCCTGTTTCGGGGGCGCCACAGGATGCGGGAACGCCTTTGCGTTTGGGCCATTCTGGTCGATTGCCGCCGAGATGCAATTTTATCTACTGGCTCCGCTCCTGGTGTTCTTGCTACCGCGGCGGGCGCTCCTCGCGCTGGCCGGACTCGTTCTCGTGGTCGGGACATTCACGCTGCGGCCCTGGGGCGGGACGCTTTGGACGTTCCGCATCGATGCAATCGCGGTCGGGCTGGCGATCGGAGCAACCATGGGCACAAGCGCATGGCCCCGTCTGGCGGAACACCTGCGGGTGATCGGCAACATGGAAGCGGCGTTCTGGATGTCGATCGCGGCCTTCATGTTGGCGATCTTGCCGCCGGCGATGCATGGCGTGGCGACTGCCGTGCTGGCGCTGATGTGCGGGTGGATCGTGACAAGGGCGACCTTGCGGGATGATTCTGTGAACCGGCCGGGGCGGATGCTGCGCCGCTTGGGAGGCATCTCCTATGCCCTCTATCTGATCCATCTGCCGGTGCTGGCGCTGTTCAACTGGTCGCTTAGCCAATTCCTGGACGCTCCGGCGACGGCAACGCTCTCGATCGCGGTCGCGATCGGGCTGTCTCATGTGCTGACGGTGGCAATCGGAGATCCGCTCCGGCAGCTCGGCCGCCAATGGTGAAATCGAAAAGTCCGGGAGGTGTTGCCGTGACGGAAGAAAATCGTCAGTGGTCGCTTGGTGGTGAAGATGTCGATCAAATTCCGCGAGGAGCGAGGGCGCTGGCGGAGCAGCTTTTGACCGAGACCGACGGCGATGCCGTGGCAGCGCTCGTCGCGGCATGCTGCGTCATTGGAGCCATGCGCTCGGCGGTACCGAGGGGTATAGTGCGCAACGGATCGCCGTCAGGGGTCGATATCGCGCAAGTGCTGGACGTGTTCGTGCGAAGCGAGCTCCCAGCAAAAGAGCAGAACCTGACCGGTAGATGACTTCCACCGCGAAGTAGCTACCATGTTGGGGGCTGTGCGGCCTGCCGCTCGATCCCCCGGAATGCTGAATGCACGATACCCGCAGTTTGATCTTCGTGGACGACCTTCAGCAATGCCATGCACTGACACTGATTTCGCCAGGAAAGAGATTGAACTAAAGCCTTGCGAAACGCTTTGGCCGAACGACAGGATCGGTCTCGCATAGGGAAGCATGATTTTTCGGCCGGAGGTGAGCGATGCGGCCTCCATGCGTGAAGGTCGCCATGACTGCTGGCGCGACCACACGCAATACGCTCGAAGTCGCCGAAGACGGTCGTCGCAATCTTCGAACTGGGATCTGCACGAAGAGACGCGGTGGTGAATTGGCACGCTGCGTGACGACACATCCGGAGCGTCGTAAAAGCCGCTCGCAGCGTACCTCTCATACGCCCGCGGACAATCTTGCCGACGCCGGCGCCGTTGGTTTGGCCGTCGGCTTCTGTGCGCATCTGGCCAGCCGACACGCGGCAGTGTGACGGCCGCCGCTTAGTAGCGGTCGCCGAACCAGCCCTTGCTCTTGGGCGGCGAGGGTTCCTGATAGGCCCACGGGACAGACTTGTAGGACGGCCTCGGGTCTTGGACGCGCCAAGCCTTCTGCCAGTAGTAGAAATTGAGGGGTACTCGGGCGAGCACGCGACCATCGGCAGACAGGAGGTCGGAAGCGCAGGCGACGACGGGGCCGTCATAAAATTGCACGCGGCCAGTATAGCCGTTGAGCGCTCCGGGTCGGCAGGCAAAGACGCGAACGCCTGCAGCGATCGTGTCCGGGGCTTCCGCGGGAACGGAGATCGTCTTGACGCCTTCCTTGGTGATGAGCGTGCGCACAGGCACGGAGCTCCAATGCGAGCGGCGCAAGGCGTTATTCGCCTGAGCTTCGGTTGGGTAGCCGGCTCGCCGGGTAATGACCGGCGGGAAGCGCCCCCAGTCTGGCGCATATTCTTGCCGGCTGCGACTGACCCGATCAGGCTTCCAATAGGAGTCCGTAGCCGAAACGGGGCCGGCCGAATGTGAAGCATCCGGCACTCGCTCGGCGCAACCGGCGAGCCAGGCCGCGGATGCGACGAGGTGGAGGATGTGACGAAAAGAACGCATATCGTGCTCGGGGGTCATGGGTTTGCAGGTGAGAGTTTCCGGTGAAGCCAAGGCATCTGGAAGGCGCTGGCCCAAATGCCGCGATAGGTTTTGCGAGCCTGACGCTCGATCTGGGCGTAGAGGGGGATGCGGCGATCGAGATCATCGGGGAGGGTGACGGCTACGCCTGCTTTCAGCCTTTCGCCGGCGACGTCGGCCATTTCGCTGGTTGCACAACGCCCTCGTCTTTCCGGATCGGCGAGCAGACAACCCATTTTTTTCAAGGTGGCGGTTGCGAGCCATGTCATGGCGACAACCCACAAGGCCACGTCTGCTTCCCCGCCTCGCGGTCTGGCCCAGGTCGCAGCCGTCGACGCCGCGATAGGTGCACGAAGCAAAGTTGATTGCTGGTTCCCATGAATCACTCCTCTTCAGATTCATTGAGTCAGTAAACTATCTTGCAAATCGCTGTGCAAGTGTCTCGGACTCATATCCAGGGAAGGGAGGAGGGTGCTCGTATCTGGATCCGTGCCCGATGAGCCGGGTAGGGAGCCTCGGTGTCGAGTTGACCCGGGGCCATCAGGCATGCGCGCTATGCCGCGGCGGTCGCAGCGGCATCCGACTGGACGAACTCAGCGGCTTCGGGGGTAGCCTTGCCTGATGTCGCTGCGAGCCTCTCGAAGCCGCTGTTCGAGCGCTAAATAGCGAGCCGTAATCGCATTCAGCTTTATGAAGAACTGCTTGCTCTGCGCAGGGTTGCCCGGCACAGGTGGAGGGGACAAAGCGAAAAGAGCATCCCTATCAGCGTTTAATTGTTCCAGCTCCAAACAGAAACGGCAAACCTCGTGGTCGGTCGTTCCGGAACTCCGATGTGATGCACGGCGCGAGGTACGCGTAGGGTTAGTCTGCCGACCCACATCGTTTGACGAAAATACGATCGTATCCAAGGCGTTTCCTCCACGCCGGGTTGTGGCCATGCAATCTGGAATAAAGTGGGTTGCAACCTAAGTATACTGGCGGTTTCGCCTGTCACTTTTGACAGGTCGCGAGACGCTGGAATCCAGCGAGGGGCAACCTGGTTAGATAGCTGCGCGGGTCAGCTGCGTCCGCAGGAGAGGCAACTGCTCGAATACCCTCCGTCATGTCGTGAAAATTTGAGTCAATTTGCGCCATATCCAGCTTACCTCCTTGCTATCGACGTGCCTCTCGGCCTTCTGAACACAATTGTCGAAAGTTACGGCCTTGAGACCGCGGCCTTTCTTACCCGTCAAGCCGGTTTACGAGGAACCGAGCAAGCCGTTCTATGTGACCACCTATTCGCCTGACTGGGTGAAACGCTACATCGAGAAGGATTTTTTCGACATCGATCCCGTGCTTCGCTATGGGCTGCGTGCTGTGACATTGGTTGATTGGAAGGAGATCGACCTATCGGACAAGGCCGTGCGCACGTTCTTTGGTGAAGCGAGGGAACATGGTGTCGGGAAGCATGGCATCACGTTCCCGGTTAGGGGTGTCGACGGCGACCGCGGCATTCTGAGCGTGACGAGCAACGAGAACGCAGCGGCGTGGCGGGCGTTCCTCAAATCCGGGGTTCGCGACTTCCAGCATCTCGCCGGCCAATTTCACGATGCTATCGGTCGAATCCAAGGAAGACCACGCCATCAGACGGTCTGCTCCGATAGAGAGATCGAATGCCTGAAATGGTACGCGAGGGGAGAGAAGGTCAAACGGACCGCAGAGATACTGTCGCTATCCCCTCGCACGGTCCGATTTCATCTTGATCTGGCACGGGCCAAGCTGGGTGCCAAAAGCTTGGCCCATGCGGTTGCGATCGCGGCAGAGCGCGGCCTTTTCTTTCAAAGACTGTTCTGATCGGTAGCCAAGCGCTTCGCGGGTGGCCGCCGGCAAAACCCGTTCCGTTTCGTGAAGCTAGGAATGATAGAATGACTGAATCCTGGGGAAAGAAGGGAACTGGATCATGGAATGCTGGCCAAACCAAGTGCCCTATTCACAAACCATACGGTACCGCTTGCCGGGCTCGCTGACGTTCTTGCAGACAAGCACCTTGTGCGGCTCGGAAGAGGAGAGCGGCGGACTTGCGGCCCGCCAAACGACTCTGTTTGATGTTTTTTGACCTGCCGAACGGCGCGGTTCGAGCCTCTCCGGCTCCTGTGGCGCAACCGGAAACACGCTGGTTTCGATCTGTTGCTGCTGCAGGCGTGGCGGCTCTTTGTCAAAGAACCGCCTGGCATCAAGCGATCTCGGAATAATCACCGTACCATCATCGCTGTGCGCGCAGCCGCTGCCCAACAGTAAGGCCAGCCCCAGGAAAAAAGGCAGTATCCGTCCAAACGTAAGCATAACCCTTGGCGGGCATACCCCGGCTTGCGGGTCGCCGACAACCGGCGCAATTGATACGAAGAAAGGGCGGCACTGCTTGCCGCCCTTTCGAAATTGTCGAGATGCGTGGACCTTAGAAACCCATACCGCCCATGCCGCCCATGCCGCCGCCGGGCATGCCGCCAGGCATGCCGCCGCCAGCCGACTCCTTCTTCGGAGCCTCCGCGATCATGGCTTCGGTGGTGACCAGCAGGCCAGCGACCGAGGCCGCGTCCTGGAGAGCCGTGCGAACGACCTTGACCGGATCGACGATACCCATGGCGATCATGTCGCCATATTCGCCGGTCTGGGCGTTGTAGCCGAAGGTCGCGTCCTTGTTCTCGAGGATCTTGCCGGCAACGATCGAAGCTTCAGCACCGGCGTTGGCCGCGATCTGGCGGGCCGGAGCCTGCAGCGCGCGACGCACGATGTTGATGCCGGCGGTCTGGTCGGAGTTGGCGCCGACAGCCTTGATGGCCAGCGAAGCGCGCAGCAGGGCGACGCCGCCGCCGGGAACGATGCCTTCTTCGACGGCCGCACGGGTCGCGTTCAGCGCATCATCGACGCGGTCCTTCTTTTCCTTGACTTCGATCTCGGTCGCACCGCCGACGCGGATGACGGCAACGCCGCCGGCCAACTTGGCCAGACGTTCCTGCAGCTTCTCCTTGTCGTAGTCCGAGGTGGTCTCCTCGATCTGCTGCTTGATCTGGGCAACGCGGCCCTGGATCTCGGCCTTCTTGCCGGCGCCGTCGACGATGGTGGTGTTCTCCTTGGAGATCGACACCTTCTTGGCGCGGCCGAGCATATTGAGGCCGACGTTCTCGAGCTTGATGCCGAGGTCTTCCGAGATGACCTGGCCACCGGTGAGGATGGCGATGTCTTCCAGCATCGCCTTGCGGCGATCACCGAAGCCCGGCGCCTTCACGGCGGCGATCTTCAGGCCGCCACGCAGCTTGTTGACGACCAGCGTGGCCAGGGCCTCGCCTTCGACGTCTTCCGAGATGATGAGCAGCGGCTTCGAGGTCTGCACGACGGCTTCGAGAACCGGCAGCATGGCCTGGAGGTTGGACAGCTTCTTCTCGTGCAGGAGGATGTAGACGTCCTCGAGCTCGGCAACCATCTTGTCGGCGTTGGTGACGAAGTAGGGGCTGAGGTAGCCGCGGTCGAACTGCATGCCTTCGACGACTTCGAGTTCGGTCTCGGCGGTCTTGGCTTCCTCAACCGTGATGACGCCTTCGTTGCCGACCTTCTGCATCGCTTCCGCGATCATCTTGCCGACCGACTCGTCGCCATTGGCCGAGATCGTGCCGACCTGGGCAACTTCCTCGGAGGTCTTGATCTTCTTGGCAGCCTTGCCAAGCGCCGCGACGACTTCGGTCACGGCCAGGTCGATGCCGCGCTTCAGGTCCATCGGGTTCATGCCGGCGGCAACGGCCTTGTGGCCTTCCTGGACGATCGACTGCGCCAGAACGGTCGCGGTCGTGGTGCCGTCGCCGGCGATGTCGTTGGTCTTCGAAGCAACTTCGCGGACCATCTGCGCGCCCATGTTCTCGAACTTGTCTTCAAGCTCGATTTCCTTGGCGACGGTGACGCCGTCCTTGGTGATGCGCGGCGCGCCGAACGACTTGTCGATGACGACGTTGCGGCCCTTGGGGCCGAGCGTGACCTTCACCGCGTCGGCGAGGATGTTGATGCCGTGAAGCATGCGCTCGCGGGCATCACGGGAGAATTTTACGTCTTTGGCAGCCATTTTTTACTCCTGGGCATTTCGCCCGAAATTCAGATTGGATGGTGCGGATGAAAGGCGGCGGCGTGTCAGCCGATGATGCCCATGATGTCGGCTTCCTTCATGATCAGAAGGTCTTCGCCATTGAGCTTGACTTCGGTGCCCGACCACTTGCCGAATAGGATGCGGTCGCCGGCCTTGACGTCCAGCGGGACCAGCTTGCCAGCTTCGTCACGAGCGCCGG
Source organism: Mesorhizobium sp. M0244 (assembly GCF_040321795.1). NCBI lineage: Bacteria > Pseudomonadati > Pseudomonadota > Alphaproteobacteria > Hyphomicrobiales > Phyllobacteriaceae > Mesorhizobium > Mesorhizobium sp. M0244. The sequence continues at coordinate 38,625 of NZ_JAMYSE010000003.1, forward strand.
AGCCGACGGCGATGATCTCGCCTTCCTGCGGCTTTTCCTTTGCCGTATCCGGGATGATGATCCCGCCGGCGGTCTTGGATTCGGATTCGACCCGACGAACGACCACGCGGTCATGAAGCGGGCGGAACTTCGACTTTGCCATTTTTGGATTTCCCTGATGCCGATGTTGAACGCTTCTCCGTTGCCGGAGCGTGGTTAGCACTCACCAGTGGCGAGTGCTAACGCGGCTGTGGGATAGGCTGTCGGCTCGTACCAGTCAAGACGCTGAAGAAAGGCACGGGCGAAGAGCAAAAAACGCGCGGCCCTGCGAGCGCAAGACGCCGTCACTGTTGTGACTGCCTGTGACTGCCCCACCGTTCCTCATGCACCCCCTAACAGGTGTCGTTAGGGCAGGAAACGCGAGGCGCGTCACTGTCCAGTTGGCCCAAATCGACGCTGCATCCGACGAAAGCGCCATAGCATAGAAATTTTGGTGCAGTACCATCGACGCTGACATTCCTGACAAGTCGGAATCGCTAAGGTTGCCGAATGAACGCCGCGGTTGGAAATGACAGGCGCTCGGGCTATGTTGTCTGTCATTTTACTATGGGCTATATCGTCGAGGCAAAAGGGCCGAGCGACAGGCAAGTTGTGCGCACGCATCGATTTATGAGACGAAATGGAAACGGCGAAGTGGACAACCCGCTTCGCGCCAACATTGCGACGGTCCTCGAGGCCGAACGCCGGCGAAGGCGGCTTCGCCACCAGGACATGGCGCAGTTGTTTCATACGTCGCCTGGTGAGGGTCTCGCCTACCGGACCTACATCAAAACTGCTCGGCGTAGGAACAATGTCACCTTGCGTACCTTAGACATGATGGCCCGTTCTCTTCGGATCTCGATTGCGGCTTTGCTGACAGCCAGAACCGATATCGAGCCTTGGGTTCATGAGCTTGAAGACCACTCAATCCGGAGGCGTCTTGGCGCCATTCTCAACAGCGAGCGCGCGCGCAGGAACCTTCTGCTGTATCAGATGGCAGAGTTGATCGGCGTCTCGGAGATTACATTCGGGAAGTTGGAACGCGGCGCTGGAAATGTCAGTGTCGATACAATTGCTGGCATCGCTAAATCGCTCTGTCTGGATCCCACGACATTTTTGTTCCAAGACCAAATTGCGCCGCGATCACCCTGACCAGCGCCGAAATCGTATTGCCGCCGATAATCGACCAAGGTTGCGCCTGCGGGCCTGAAGGCACGGCGGAGAGCAGCACGACAGATGGAACTCATCTTCGAGGAACTCGAGAGCACAGCGACGGAAGACGAGGTCGCCGGCGAACAGGCCGCGGCCCGGACCACCCAGATGGCCTCACTCGGCCGAACAGGCCGATGTAAGAGCTGCCGCATGAACGTCCGCGCCTTTGACAAGCCGGCGAGCTTCAAGAAGGAAGCGGGGGCATGTTCTGCATGGCGCAAACCCTACGCGGCGATGGCGCCGCTCCCGTTCAAACCCGTGGGGCTGGGACTGCCATGTTACAGTCCCAGCCGTCTCTTCAGTTCGGCGTTCTCCGCGCGCAGGCGTTCCGCAAGTAGGTTCTTCAACCGCTTGTTTTCTTCCTCAAGCGCCAGAAGATCTTTGAGATCGTCAATCGCTGGCGCGGCTACCGCGGCCTTCTTTTTCCATTGATAATAGGTCTGCTCCGATGTGCCGGCCAGCTTAACGGCGCTCTTTAGAGTGGCACCGACACTGAGCAACTTTTCGATTTGACGGAGCTTTTGGACGCGCTCCTCTTCGGAGTACATTTTGCGGCCGAGCCGCACTGATCCGACCCCCTCATTGGGCTCGGATGAGGCCCCGTTCTTAGGAGCAGGTGACCTCAAATCCGCCTTTGTGTTTCGCTGCGGGCGGCCCTTCTTCTTCGTCCCTGGAGTCTCGATCTTCGCAGCGCCTTTCGTAGCGGCGTTTAACGGTTCAGTATGCTCGGTCTCTGCCATGTGATGCTCCACTTTTGCCTGGTCCAAATGTTCAGCATTAAAAGTCACGATATTGGAATCAACAAACTGACGGTTTGACGTGTCCATCTCCTCGAGTTGCCGTGTTGTCTCGGCGAAAGCAGCTGAGAGATCCATGTCGCCCCAAAGGGAATTGTCGCGTTTTTGATAGCCGCGCCTTTGCTTGACTTCCACGATAAATGGTCGGGTCTGCCGCCTCATAATTTCTCCCTTGATTGCATGCGACTTGAACAGGGAAACCACTGCTGAAGAGAGCAGCACCGCGCGGGCGCTTCCCAGTGTTGGTGCAGAGCTTTACCCAAGCGAAGGAGCGATTTTTGCCGAAAACGTTCGATCAGGCTTTTGGCTTCCGATTGCCCGATTTCTGTACTGGCGGTCCTTTTGCAGCTTGCTGGGGTTTTCGCCCTAAGCCCGCCTTTTTTGCCAAAGACGAGCGAGTTGCCGCGTAATTCGGCGCAACCATTGGGTAGTCGGATGGCAGTCCCCATTTCGCACGATAATCGGCAGGCGTCATACCATAGCTCGTAGCCAGGTGACGCTTGAGAGACTTGAACTTCTTGCCGTCTTCCAGCGAGATGATAAAATCCGGCGTCACCGATTTTCTGATCGGAACCGCGGGCTTCAACGGCTCTGCCTCTGGTTGGGATTGGGCACCAGACGGCAACGAGTTCAACGACCGGTATACCCGGTCGATCACAGAGGGAAGTTCTCCCATAGGAACCGGATTGTTGGACACATATGCCGAAACAATTTCGGCGGTTAGCTCGACAAACGCGTTGCTCGTTTCACCCTCAGCCAACGTTTTCCCTCCTTGTCAGACAAATCGCACAAATGCCGAGAATAGAGTAGCCGCGCGATGTCTGCAATCGCGCCCCATAGCCGGGCAATAGCCGGGCGCCCATGTCTCCGGTGCACGCGGTCGCCGCCTCGGGCGTGCTGACCGCCGAACAACGTTGTGGTCCGGATCACACGGCTCAGCTGCTGATGGCGTGCGTCTCTGGCGCTTCTGGCCTATACCGAGGCGCTCCGCTCCGCGCCAAGGCAGTAGCCAACCGGGCATATCGACATGCCCAGCGGTCTTCGCTGAACGTCGTCAACTGGCGTCGCTCGTTGCGTGCATGAAATCGTCCAGCCGATGCTATGGGCGCTCCCAGGACCGCGGCAGTTTGACATCGCAGCCATCGGCGCGGTAGCACCGTCCAAGGCCAAGAGTCGCAGGGCAGACCGCACCCCGTCGGGCTGCGCGACTCAGACCAACTGACGCCAACCGGCACAAACATCGCGCATCGGCACCGTTGATGCGACATCGGCTTTGTTGCGAGCGCGATATCTAACTTTGTTGCGATGCAGCTGGGCGCAGGCGCACCGCTGTCAGCAGGTGAGTGAGCGAAAGAACTACGTGGTGGAGGTGAGAAGTCATGCGTCGAGATTCCCGCCCCTTTACGGCAGCCACACTGATCCCGCTTCAGCATCCGGTCTTTCGTTCGATCTGGACAGCCACGCAGATATCCAGCCTTGGCTGGCTCGTGCAAAGCGTTGCCATAAGCTGGCTCATGGCAACGATTTCGGCCTCCGATCTGATGGTTGCGCTCGTACAGGCGGCATCGACGCTGCCCGCCTTCTTCTTGTCGATTGTTGCTGGAGCGATTGCAGACAGCTTCAGCCGCCGCGGGGTGATGCTTGCCGGCCATTGCCTGATTGCGACGGCATCCGCGGCGCTGGCGCTCTCTGTGGGGCTGGGCTTTGTCAGTCCCTGGCTGATCCTGGGACTGAGTTTCCTGGCCGGGTGCGGCTTTGCCTTGAACGATCCAGCCTGGCACGCCTCCGTCGGGGACATCCTGGAAAAGCGCGAGATACCCGCTGCGGTAACGTTGATGTCGGTGGGGTACAACGTTGTTCGGAGCATAGGACCGGCGCTAGGGGGTGTGATTTTGGCGTTGCTGGGACCGCTGTCGGCTTTCGTCTTCGCGGCGCTGAGCGACCTGGTCCCGTTGAGCGCTGTCCTGCGCTCCAAATGGCAAGTTCGCTCTTCGCCTCTTCCGCGCGAGCGGATGACGACGGCCATTCACGATGGCATGCGCTTCACGGCGATTTCCTCGGAGATCAGAGTGGCGATTGTGCGTGCTACCCTGTTCGGACTGTCGAGCATCTCGATTCTTGCTTTGCTCCCCCTCCTGGTTCGTGACCAACTAAGGCCTGTTGAGATTCAGGATTGAACGAAGCCGCTGACGCGTCATTTGGTGCGTGGGTTTGCGGATGACGCTTCTGTTTTGAAGGATTGCGGCTGTTGAAGCGCAATCTTGAGAACAGGAGTTTGAGATGGCCGAGTTGAGCCCTCTTCGCCGACGCATGATCGAGGACATGACGATCCGCAATCTGTCGCCGGCCACCCAGCGATCCTACGTGCACGCGGTGGCCAAGTTTTCGCGCTATTTCGACCGCTCGCCGGACCGGCTCGGCCTGGAGGACGTCCGCGCCTTCCAGGTCCATCTGGTTTCGGCGGGAGTCTCGTGGCCGGCGCTGAACCAGACGGTGTGCGCGCTGCGGTTTTTCTACGGCGTGACGCTGGGCCATGCCGAGATCCCGGAGCGGATCGTCTACGCCCGCTCGCCACGCACGCTGCCAGTGGTGCTGAGCGCCGACGAGGTCGTCCGGTTCCTGGAGGCGGTGCCGAGCCTGAAGACCCGAACGGCATTGACCACGGCCTACGCCGCGGGACTTCGCGCCTCGGAGACCGTCGGGCTGAAGGTCGGCGACATCGACAGTGAACGCGGCGTGATCCTCGTCCATCACGGCAAGGGCGGCAAGGACCGCACCGTGATGCTGTCGGCGCAGCTTGTGCGCATCCTGCGAGTCTACTGGCGGCTGGCGAAGCCGCAGGGTTGGCTGTTTCCCGGGCGCGGCGTCGACCGCCCCATCGATGTGCAGGTTCTCTATTCGGCGTGCCGCTCGGCGCGTGCGGCTGCCGGCATCGACAAGCGCGTGACGGTGCATACGCTCAGGCACAGCTTCGCCACGCATTTGCTGGAGAACGGTACGGACATCCGCATCATCCAGGTGCTGCTCGGCCACAACAACCTGTCGAGCACGGCGCGCTACACGAAGGTCTCGAACGGTCTCATTCGGCGGACGGAAAGCCCGCTCGATCGGCTGACCATTGAGGTTGTGCCGCCGGGCTGACCGGTTCCGCCAATGTCGGCGAGACTGGAGGTGGCGGACATCTTCCGCCGCCACGGCGAGGCGTATCGGCAGGCCCATGACGGCCATCTCGGGCGCGTCGAGCGGCGCGTGATGAGCGCGATCGAGCTATGCCGGACCGCCGAACTGGGCGGCCATGTCGAGGGCTGCCGGTCCTGCGGGGCGATCCGCGTCGCCTACAATTCCTGCCGCAATCGGCACTGCCCGAAGTGCCAGGGACAGGCCTGCCGGGAATGGCTTGCCGCGCGGCAGGGCGAACTCCTGCCGGTTCCCTATTTCCACGTCGTCTTCACGCTGCCGGCGCAAATCGCGGCGATCGCCTTCCAGAACAAAGCGGCGGTCTACACGATCTTGTTCAAGGTGGCCGCCGAGACGCTACGCACCATCGCCGCCGATTCCAAACATCTGGGAGCCGAGATCGGCCTTGTCGGCGTCCTGCACAGTTGGGGTCAGAACCTCCATTATCATCCCCATATCCATTGCATCGTGCCAGGTGGTGGGCTGTCGCCCGATGGAACGCGCTGGATCTCTTGCAAGCCCGGCTTCTTCCTGCCGGTGCGGGTGCTGTCGCGCCTGTTCCGCCGACTCTTTCTGGAGGAACTGCGGACAGCGTATGAAGCGGGCAAGTTGAGCTTCTTCGGCGATCTCGCCGAACTGGCGCTGCCCGTCGTGTTCAGACGCCGGCTGGGCGAGGCCCGCCGCCTCGAATGGGTCGTCTATGCCAAGCCGCCGTTCGGCGGGCCAGAGCAGGTGCTGGCTTATCTCGGTCGCTATACCCACCGTGTCGCCATCGCAAACTCCCGGCTCGTCAGCATGGCCGACGGCAAGATTGTGTTCCGCTGGAGAGATTATCAGCATGGCGGCAAGGCAAAACTCATGACGCTGAATGTGCACGAGTTCATCAGGCGCTTCCTGCTGCACACCCTGCCGGACGGCTTCCACCGCATCCGCCATTATGGATTCCTCGCCAACGGCCATCGCGCCGCAAAGCTCGACCTGTGTCGCAGGCTGCTGGCCAACCCGCTGCAGGACAATATCGAACCGCGCGTCGAAAGCACGCCCGCGCCCCTCTCATTAGCGCATCGCTGCCCATGCTGTGGAGGATCGATGATCACGCTGGCCATCTGGCGCTGCGGACAAGCGCCGCCAGGTCCCTTGTGGGACAACACCTCATGATCGTACGCGGCAGGTCCACATCACCAGCTTTGGTATCCGTCGCCATCCGCGCCGGCATGCCGACCTTTGACTTTCCGCACAAGACCGCGAGCACTCGTGCCCGCGACAGAAGGCGTCCCCACCCAATCCGCGGTGATCGCCATCAAGAGTCGACCTTCCACCGTGCCATCATCCCTTGGGGTCGCATCGCGGTTGCCCTTCATTCACCCGACGAAGACAATCCCGACCGCCCCTCCAGGCTACAATCCCCATAGCGCCAGATTAGCCCGCGGCTTCGTTCAATCCGGCTTGCAATGAGGTCCGACGTCGAGCCTGCGTGCCCCGGCTGTGCCCGGACCTCACAGAACCCTTCAGATTCCACTTTGGGCTTGATTGTGATTCAAGCTTTGGATGGAACGCTTTGTGTTGACGGACGCCCAATGGGCGAAGATGGAACCGCATTGTCTGGGTAAGCCGGTAGACCCCGGACGAAGTGGAGGCGACAACCGGCGCTTCATTGAGGCGGTTCTATGGATCGCGCGCACGGGAAGCCCGTGGCGTGACCTGCCGGCCTTTTTCGGCAACTGGAACACCATCTTCAAACGATACCGCGACTGGGTCAAAGCCGATGTTTTCATTCGGCTTTTCGAGGCCTGCTCCGACGAACCGGATATGGAATACGCCATGGTCGACGCCACCATCGTCAAGGTCCACCGCCACGGACAGGGCGCAAAAGGGGGACTCAAAGCCAGGCCATAGGCCGCTCCAAGGGCGGCATGACCACCAAGATCCTCGCCCTCACCGACGCACTCGGCAACCTCGTGCGCTTCGTTCTTCTGCCTGGCCATCGTTTCGACACGGTGGGTGTGCCGCCACTCATCGACGGCCTCGCCTTCGGCGGGCTGATCGCCGACAAGGCCTTCGATAGCAACACCATCATCGCCGATTTGAACGAACGCGGCGCCAAGATCGTCATCTCGCAGCACCCAAGGCGCGCCTTGCCCCTGCCTCTCGACCTCGAACTCTACAAGTGGCGTCATCTGATCGAGAACTTCTTCTGCAAACTCAAGGAGTTCAAGCGCATCGCCATGCGCGCCGACAAAACCGACCAGAGCTTCAATGCCATCATCCATCTCGCTGCCGCCGTCATAAACTCTCGATGAATCTCAACAGGCCTTAGCGGGCGGGCCAATTGTTTACGGCGTCCTGTTGGCCGGCTTCGGCACAGGCGCCTTGATCGCCGGCATTAGCAACAGCTACTTGAGGCGCATCACGTCCCAAAATCGATTGATCACGCTCGCGTCCGTTGCCTGCGCAACGTGTTGCCTTTTACTGGCTCTCACATCATCGGTGGCTGTAGCGGCGATCGCGCTTGCAATCGGTGGCGCAGGCTGGGTTGTCACCTGGACCGGAACCGACGTGTGTGTGCAGTTGGCAAGCCCAAGGTGGGTCGTCGGTCGCACTCTGTCGATCTATTACGCTTTGACCTACGGCGGCATGGCAGCGGGCAGTTGGATCTGGGGTACTGTCGCGCAGAATTATTCCCTGACCTGGGCTTTGGAAGGTGCTGCAGCGGCACTGTTGCTGGTTGCAGCAGCGGGTAAGCTCTTGCCGATAGAGCTATGGGAAGAATCGGATCAAGGGGCCTTCGACTTCACGCCACCAGATCTGGCCCTCGATCTGAAGCCCAGGAGCGGCCCAATTGTGGTCAAGGTGGAGTACTCGATCCCCGAGGAGAACATCGAGGAATTTCTGCGCTGCATGCGCGAAAAGCGCCGCGTTCAGAGCCGTGCCGGAGCGCGGGACTGGACTCTCCAGCGCGACCTTCAGAAGCCCATGCTTTGGACCGAGACGTTCCGCACGCCGACATGGACGGACTATCTTCGCCTAAACCATAGGCTAACGGTGACTGACAGGGAGGTAAACGAGCGCCTTGCCGCTCTGCAGGTGGGTGGTTGTCCTCCGCGTCTGGCACTCTCGATCGAGCGGTCGACGAGACCGGCCCCGGGCAGCCAAATCCAGCCCGTGCCCTTTGTATCCCGTCCGTAACGCCTCCGCAGTTGGAAGCTGGTCGTCAGTCCTGAGCGGTCCATCACCTCGCTTTGTTTTACGAGGAAGCGATGGCGCTGGGCCGGCCGGAGCGAGGTCTAGGCAGCAAGCATTCCCAGTGGGTCGGGCTGTTTGGCTCTCGCATCCAGGAAGGTCGGCGCCGCAGAAACTTGGTTGCCAAATTTTTGTTTTCTCGACGCTTCACGAATTGGGATTGGATGCTTCGCTGTTGGGCGTGATGGGAGGTAGGCTGGGGATGGGGCGGCCCGAGCGAACCCACAAAACCTTCACACGATGCAGGTAATGCAGCGGACCTCGTCGAACGTGTCGGCAGGCTGGCTGGCGTTGCTCACCACTGAGCGGAAAGAAACATGCTGAAAATGACGCGCCTCGAGCTTCATGGGCTGGTCTGGTCGAAACCAATGATCGAGATCGCAAGACTGCATGGCGTCAGGGACCAGCACGTCGCGCAGGCTTGCGATGCCAATGACATCGCTCGGCCGCGTGCCGGCCATTGGCAAAGAGTAGAGCACGGCAAGACGGTGGAAGCCGTCGCGCTCGACAACAAGAACAATTCTCCAGAGGCGATGGTCATTATCGATCCGGCGGTCGGGAGGCCCGGCCGGCTTAAGCGGGGCACGACATGAGACATCTAAAAGATAAGCGGCATGATCCGCTCAAGGGTGGCGCTGGAACTGCCACCCGAAAATGGCATCTTGGCCCAGGAATCGAGCCGCCATCGCGGAATTTGCACAGATGCAGAGCAGGCAGTGTTTCAAGTCCGGACGGCGAAGTGCGGAGCAGGTGAAAGCCGCGACAGTTCAGGGCATGTACGATCCATAGACGATCGAGATCCTAGGGGCGCTCCGAAGGGCATCTCGCGCGACGCACCAATTCACCTTGCTCGCGAGATATTTCACCATTACGCCTGATTGTCTGACTTGGGGAGCCGCGGTCAGAGGAGCTTAGAGCGTTCGTCTAGTTTGACCAGACGATCAGGGCGTTTCAAGTAAGACAGATTTGTCGAATCGAGATGTATGACCGTCGTCATTGTTTCGACGGATCTCAAAAATACTGAAGCTAGATCCGATGTATATCTTACTGAGGAGATCGTCCATCATCCACCTTGTGGAACCTGCAGTTGTAGCAATAGGTTACTAAAACATATCCACTGCTTGACCGAAACGCACAAGCGACATCTTCCTTCGTTGAAAAAAGGCTCTCCCCCGCGCCCCCTACGCTCGCGAACAGCCTGCCCTCCGTCCGAGCCAGCCGGGAGGAGGAGAGGGCGCTGGTCTCCGTGTGCGCGAGCACCGTCAGAGCCTGCCAGGTCATTCCGTACTCTCCGCCAGAAGGATAATTATGCTGGATCGGCTCTCGAATGGAAGCCTACCCTCCACTTTATCGGAAACAGGTAGATCCCCTGTTGGCGAGATCTTTTCGGAAAAGAGGAAGGTCGCTGGATCCAGTTTCAACGCCTTGGCGATCCCGGCAATCGTGTCCACGCTGATGTTGCCGCTCGCGCGCTCCAGTTTCGTGAATGTCGCCTCCGCCACACCGATGAGTTTGGCCATCTCATAGCGGTGCAAAGTACGTCGTTGTCGCTCAAAATCGATGATGTGCGCCAGCCGCTTGCGGATCGCATTGTCGTCCAACCGATGCGCCCATTCCGGAACCTTCTTACCGCCGGCGAGCAGTCCTGCAAAGGACACTTGCAAGCCGTTTGCCATGATCTGCAGCGTCGTCAATGTGACATTATTTTTCTGACGCACAGTCTGAATGTAGGTTCGATAGGCCAGTTTTTCGCCCTCAGGGGTCCGAAACAGTTCAGCCATGTGCATATGGGATAGGCCGCGTCTGGCTCTCTCCCGCTCAAGCGTCAGGGCAATGTTGGCGCGCAACGGGTTGTTGACCACGCCTCCGTCGTCTCGTTTCATAAATCGATGTAGTCGCACAAACCTGCCTTTTCGATCTGTCCTTTTTCGCGCGGATCATCCATAGTAAACTGTCAAATCTGCAGCGAGGAAAAGGCTATGACCATACTCAAATTCCTACTGGGGGGTGCCGTCGCCATCGCGGGCGCCGCAGCTCTTCCATCCCAATCAAAAGCGTCGGAATGGGGCTGTCAGGTCCTCCTATGTCTTTCCGGCGACTGGCAAGGCACCCCCTCGTGCCACCCGCCAATTTACAAGTTGATTGCGGCGATGGAAGCCCCGGGTTTTAATTGGCCGACCTGTCCGCAAGCCAACTCCAGCGCGGCGAGATTTGAGAAGTATGAGGATTGTCCGTCTGGCTGGCAAGCAGTTGGCAGCTCCGAATCGGATCGGCCGGGCTTAGGTCAAGAACGGAACATCTGCCGCATCGCGGCCGATAGGCTCTCCTTGCCCGTCGTTTTCAAAAACAACGCCCTCGGCGGGCATCAAGGAAACGGATCACGTCAGGTCCAAATCGAAATCGACGGTAAGGTGGTGACGGCAACAATCCAGACCGCGGGGGACGATCGAGGGCATTTCGTTGGTAATGGCCCCACCTACTACACCATCCCTCGACCGATGCGCGGAGCGCCCTGGTTCATCGAGTATGATGACGCGAATGGCGTGCGTCAGAAAAGCTGGTTCAATCTCAACATGCCATGAGCCAGGCGATCACGCAGGACGAGGTACTATGGGATCGCAATTCAGGGAGGTTTGTAGTGTTCAAAGCGCTTCTCCTGTCCACTGTGATTTTGAACACAGGCGCAGTGTTGACGGCGGCTGGTCAGAGCGACAAGCCGCGATCAAGCGTGGACAATCCTATGTGGCCCGCTTCACTGAAGTGGGACTGCAAGACCGCTGTCAAGATTGTATGCGGGCGTGATGGCGGTTGCTCAGTGACTGAGGACCGCTCTGGATTTGTGCTGGACTACGGCAGCAACGAAGCCGAGTTCCCAGCTGGCAATGTCAGGATCAAGCGCCACTATCAACAGACCGTGCAGGCAAGCCCTTTGCAGCAGGAAGTTAAAGTCGAACTGGCCGACAATCGCGTTCTTTGGTTGACGGCCGTGGATGCCAGCCGCACTTATTCGGAAGCGTGGGTCGGCGCACTGAGCGAGTTGAAGGGTGGCGCGGTACTGATGCAATCCGAGGGGGTATATTGCATGCCGCACAAGTAAGTGCGCCGAGAGGGGAGGGGAAGGTAGCGAAGGCCGATGGTCTGGCCTCAACCGCCAGCCACTGGCGGTTCAGAAAAGGCCCAGGGAACAATCGTCCGGTCCATTACTGCTGAGGCGCTTCCGGCAGATGTCAGGAAGGGCTGGCTGGGGAGCATTCCGCTGCACTGCTAGGCCGATCCTTCGAAAATCGCGGCGGTCATCGCTCACCTGCTTTCCGGGTATGCCAGCATGTCTTGGGCTAGATCTTTTTTCGAATGACGGTTCCATCACTGAAAGTGCATCGCGCAAATGGCAAGCGCGCTGCCGGGACAGCGTCCTCGCGAGCGGACTTCGACATGCCGATGTACGGGCTTGCCAGTTCTCAGGTGCGCCAAACGCTCCTTCTCGGATGAGGCAAATTACTGAAGCGCTGCCGTCGGGCAGGCGGGGCGAAAATCGGAAGCGGCTTAGCCACTCCTGCATCGTGGGCCTACCAAGCTACCCAACGTGGTTTCTACTTCGTAAATTATCTGTATAGGGCTCTTGTAACCGAGCGCATCAAGTCACATTTGACGACAGAACTTTGCGATTGAAGGAATTTTCAGTAATTCAATGCGCCCCGAGGGGAGGGGACCAAAAAGTGGCTGACTATTTTGAACTCGATTTTCTTGGCGTAGAGACCAAGAAGAGCGGCGACGCGATTGCGCTGCGCTACGAAAAAGACGGCGCAACGTTCATCCACGTCGTCGATGGCGGCTATGGCACCACCGGTGAAACCCTGCGCAACCATGTGCTGGCACACTACGATAATCCAAATCGACCATGTAGTTGCCACGCACAATGATGGCGACCACGCCCTTGGCCTGGTGGCGGTCCTTGAGCATTTTGACCCCGGCGTCCTGTGGATGCTCCGGCCATGGATGTATGCGGACGAGCTTATTGGCTACCCACCATGTTGCCGGACAAGGTGTCCCACCATAGCGCGCGACCTAAGCCCATGACCAGACACCGGCGCCAACCATATTGCGAAGCGCTTGAAATAAATGTGTTGAAAAACCGCTTGAAATCTTGAACCTCACCGGTCCGTTCCCCATCTCTGCGCAACTTTCTTTTAAATATAGGCTTTGCCTCTCACGAGGCTGGCTATTCTTTAACCTAGGAGCGATTTGAATGAGCCATAGCTGGAGCCATGGTCGGGCGGAAAAGCACATTTTGAGTAGGATCGCCGACGTAGAGGACGTCGAGGTTGTTGATTACACCAAGGAAAAGAGCCTGGAGTCTATACCCGTCAACAAAGCCTACCGTGTTTTCGGCGCGCATCTTTACGCGGATATTACCAACATCGGCGACATGCTGAATTGCACAACTGACGAAGGCTTGACTTGTCATCGGCGAACTCTTCGGTTCTTGCATCTCCATCAGCGCGCCGTGAAACGCGTTCTCGATGCATGTGACATCAAACGCGTGGATTTCCACAACCAACGTCTGCATGGCGTTGTGATCAAGCCGTACAACACTGACCCCAACGCCGAAGCCAAACGAATTCACAGAGCCATTGCCGTCGCCCAGCTGATCATCGATGTTCTGGCCGAGACCGGCGACGAGGACGAGCATATTGCCAATGCCAAGGTGCGAGTTGGCATCGACAGCGGTGAGGCGCTAGCCGTCAACAATGGACGGCGCAACGGCCGCGAAGCGCTTTTTCTGGGAACTCCCGCCAACTTAGCGGCGAAGCTGGCTTCAGGCGCAGCCAGGGAAGGGATCTACCTAACAAACAATACCCGCGAAGCCATCGGGCTTAAGGCAGTCGAGAAGCCATCATCTACGGCACTCACCAAGGCGGAGATTGAAATCAGTCAAGAACAGGCGAACCTGCCGGCGAGCAAGGACGAGATTGTAGCCGCCTGGCGGGCGGACTTCGAAAACACATCGATCAACGACTTCCAGTTTACGCGGCATACGCCGCCGCTCGAGGGACTGCGGTTCGATGACCTCGGTCCAAAGACTTCGCGGCGTCAGGAAGCGGTGAACATCTATGCCGACCTTGACGGGTTTACGCAATTCGTCGCCGACAATCTCACCCACGCGGCGAAGGACGTGGTCAAGGTTTTGCATGTAGTGCGGGCGGAACTAGACCGGGTAATCTCCAAGGATTTCGGCGGGCGGCGCGTCCGCTTCATCGGCGACTGCATCCACAGTCTTCTGTGCGAAGGAACGTCGCAGACGACGGACGTCGAGGAGACAATCAGCGTGGCAACGCTTTGCGCTGGCGGCCTGCGGTCGAGTTTTGATCTTTGCCTCGAAAAACTTATGGAAGATGGCATCGACGTCGGCGGCCTTGGATTGGCAATCGGCTTTGAACACGGTTGGATGACGGCAACGCGGCTCGGTGTGCAAGGCGATCGCCTCAGGTGTTCAATCAGTCGCGCCACCTATGCGGCCGAGGGCGAGCAGTTGCGCTGCAACGGTCAACAGACGGCGATCGGTCAGAATGCCTACGATGAAGGGACGGACGCCGTGCGCAATTTGTTCGGCACAAGCCGGCGGATTGGCGGCATGGGGTATGATGAGGCAGTCGATGGACTGGCCGACGACGGAGACAAGGCCGCGGCGGCAGCACGAAAAAGCGCGTTAGTATCAGCCGCTCCGGCAATCCAACGTGCTGCCGAGATGCCTCTTAGACCACATCTCGATGTCGACGACGACTGACCGCAGCACCATAGAAAGTCTTCGCAATCGTGCAAGTGAAGTTGGAGCGTTGGTCTTAAGCTCGACGGATACCCAGCTCGAAGTGAGTCTGTCGATCCTCCGAACAAGCGGCGCCGTGGTGCCGTTTGCGTTACATATTGAGTGCCGCAAGGGCCTGCTGACCGTCCACGAGGTCAGGTCCCGACACCTGCCGGAATTTTGTCCGGAGAGACATATCAATGACGGCGGCACGTTCTGCCTCTATTGGAAGCCGCTCGATGGGATAGAGATCGACAGTGCCGAAGCAGCAACAGAGTGGTGGTCGACGGTCGTGGCCTTTCTCAGATTGCAACTGAGAGCGGCGAAGCTTCGGCGCTGGCCGAATAGGCGTGGGCGGGCGCACGGCAACGCTGCACAATACCAGCATGCTGCAGAAGGATTTGCGCGTCAGCTGGGTCTTGAGGATGATCTCCTGGAGGGCGGTCTACGCGTGGTCAAAGGAGGTCGCGGCGCCTTCGGCCGGGCCCTTCGCCTGCTTCGCCGTGGCCACAAGATTTTGTCCGTCTGGCAGGAAGTAAGCCGCGTGGTCACCGTCCGTCGCCCTTGCATTTGCGGCCAGGGCGATCCGCCGAAAGCTATGATTTGTTGCGGAGATCACGCCGCTGTAGCCTCACAATTGGTGAGCTCGATCGACAAAATGCAACAGCTGGAAGCGGCATTTATGGATATGTACGCCGATCGTCAGTGCTGTGGCACCATGGACGAATGTCCCTTAAAAACAGAAGCCTAGGGAGCGGTAATGGCAAAATCTCGGTTTGATACGGACGACAAGCGCCGCCGATTGCGAACCGCGCTGAGCGACCAGCGGTTGCTTGGGGGCTCCTCTGAGCTCGTTGAGGAAGTTGCCGAGCGCGGCAAGGTCGAGACGATCGAACAGGGGGAGACCTTCATCGTCCAGGACGAAGAGACCGACGATGTCTTTCTTATTCTCGCCGGTTCCTGCGAAGTCCTTGTAAACGGCCGCAGGATGTCGACCCGTGGTGCGGGACAGCATGTCGGCGAAATGGCGGCCATTGAGCCATCTCAGCCTCGGGCTGCAACCGTCAAAGCTCTTGAAAAAATGGAGGTCTTGCGGCTGAGCGGCAATGATTTCGCCGAACTCGGAACCGAGTATCCCGCACTTTACGCGGCGATCGCCCGGGCTCTTTCGCAACGCCTGCGTGAGCGGAACAGGCATGTTGGGAAACACCACAATGTCTCCAGGATCCTGCTCATATCATCGGCAGAAGGGCTACCAATCGCGCAGACCTTCCAGGAATGCTTCGAGCACGACAAGGAGATCGTCGTCGATATCTGGAAGGACGGAGTGTTCCGGCTAAGCGACTATGCTTTGGAATCGCTCGAGCGAGCCTTGGAAGAGTGCGATTTCGGCGTCGCCATTGCCACTGCCGATGACGTCGTTACAAGCCGTAAACAGCGCTGGCCAGCGCCCAGGGACAATGTGATTTTTGAGCTTGGTCTGTTTATGGGCCGGTTGGGCCGGGAGCGTGCCATTTTGATGGAGCAGCGCGACGAAGGCGTGAAGCTGCCGACCGACACGCTCGGCATGACCACGCTTACTTACAATTTTGATGAGAAGCGGGCCGTTGCGAGCCTGGGACCTGCCTATTCAAAGCTCAAAAGGCACATTTTGGAAAAGGGTCCGTTTAACGGTTGAGGAAACCCCGCGATCGGACGATGAAGGCGGTCGACGCTTTGGCGCCAAGGGATGCTCTACGCTACAACTTAAAGTTGCATAATATCTGTTATGGAACTCGAAAAAATGCTTTAAAATCAGTTGGTTGGAGGTCAGGCGCCGAGTTGGAGGCATAAGCTCAACACTTGTCCGCCCCTCAAAGCTGGTGCCCGAAGCTATTGAGCCAATTGGTAAGACGGCGCCGCCCGCGGGCGTCTCGAAGAAAGTCATATCTGTACGAACTGCCTTGGGATCCCATGGCAGTTCGTACTTACGCGACGACTTCTTCGCCATGCTCTGGAACGATGCCACCTCGACTCAACCAAGCAGTGGCGTTTTGGATGGAAGTCGATCGCATCAACCCCAGGACGTATTGTTGACGCACCACCAATTATCGTGGAAAACCAATCTAAATCGGTTCAGCTGCTTCCGCAGCGGAAATCAGCCCAGCCAGATCAGGAATCATGGACCATAAGGAAAAGCCGACCAGGCAACGCAGATCTGGAGGCAAGGGCAAGAACGTCAAGGCGGACCTGATCGCTGTCGTCGTCGCCATGAACAACAGCGTCCCTTGCGTTCTCACCATCCCGCAGGCAAAAGCCCTGCCGTCAGGCCCGTTCGAGCTCGCTCACCGTTCGTTGCAGTCCGGCCTCAGGGGTTGGGTCGAGCAACAGACCGGCCACCCCCTCGGCTATATCGAACAGCTCTACACCTTCGCCGACCGCGACCGGATCGGCGCAGAGGAGCGCGTGATCTCGATCAGCTATCTCGCGCTTACGCAGATCGAAGATACGGGCGCCGCGGCCACGAGATCCTGGGCAAGCTGGTACGACTATTTTCCATGGGAGGATCATCGCTCCGGCGCGCCGGCGGCAGTGCTGGAAGATCTGCGACCGCGCTTGAGAGAATGGGCTGATAGCGCTGACGAGAAAGCCATCCAGCTCGATCGCCGGCGGCGCACGGCTATCGCCTTCGGCTTCGACGACCGGTCATGGAACGAAGAGTTCGCGCTGCAGCGCTACGAACTTCTCTACGAGGCAATGCTGGTGGAGGAAGCGGTACGCGGCGGACATTCAGCCGCACACACCGCGGTGCCAGGCAAATCCATGATCGCCGATCATCGCCGCATCCTGGCAACGGCTATTGCCCGGTTGCGCTCCAAGATCAAATACCGGCCCGGCGTGTTCGAACTGATGCCGCCGCTCTTTACGCTGTTGCAGCTGCAGCGAACAGTAGAAGCGCTCTCGGGCAGGCTTATCAACAAACCAAACTTTCGCCGGCTCATCGAACAGCAGGAGCTGGTCGAAAAGACCGGGGAGACGACCACCGAAACCGGCGGCCGGCCGGCGCAGCTCTACTGCTTTCGCCACGACATTCTCGATGAGAGGCCGGTGGCCGGGACAAAATTGCCCCTTATCCGGGGTTGACATCGCTTATAGTCATAAAGGATATATACCTTATATTCTTCTAGACTATAACCGGAGGCTCGATGAGCGCCATCCTGCCTTCGAGCGCGTCTTTGTACGACCGCGTTCGGCGGCTTCCAGTCCCGGTTTGGGACGTGGACTAACAAACCCCGTTGTGAATTCCTATTCTCGCATTACACACTGCAATATCAAGCTTACCAAAGCGGCTGACACAGAATTGGACTAGCTTATCGCATTGGTCACTTGCCGTTATATCCGTCACCAGCGGCTCGGCACGGACACCAAAGGACCGACACTCATCGGCAACGGCCGCCAACTCGGCCAAGGTGCGTGAAGCAAGGACGACATCGGCTCCGCACGATGCCAGACCCAATCCAATTGCTTTTCCTAACCCTCTACCAGCGCCCGTGACGATCGCCGTTTTGCCTGCCAGGGAAATGCGATGTGCTCATCTGCTACGCCTCTCCTAGCTTGCGCCGAAGGCGCGTGCGCATTTTCTTCGGCCCGCACGGCCAGCTCGAAACTCATTTGGGCGATCGCCGGGAAGCCTGGAACTGCCGGAAGCCCAAAATAGCTGGGGAGCGACTGCAAAGCTAACATGGCAGCCCCTTGGACCATATTTTAGCAGCTACCCAGGCCCGGGCCGACCCATGCAGGCACAGCCAGCCTGCACTGTTGAGGGGTAACGCCATGGACAACCCTAAAACACTTTGAGAAGTGTGAAGCGGACACGAAGCCACACGCAACGGCGACCTCTATCAGGGGCATCCGGGTGCCTTGAACAAGTCGCTTGGCGCGATCAACCCGGATCTTCAGATAATGTCGAACGGGTGGAAGCCCCAGGTGTGTCGTAAAAAGCCGTTCTAATTGACGCCGCGAAATGCCAACGACGGCTGCTACCTCGTCCATTGATAACGGTGTCTCGACGTTTTCTTCCATAACTTGCATGGCGGCGACAAGCTTCTCGCTGGCGCCCGCGAATGCAAGCCCTGAGGGGCCAGTCTGACGGTTGGTTCCGGACCGCTGACCTTCAACAGTGGCATGGCGGCAGACTTCCTGGGCAATAACCACACCGGCATGGCTTCCGATCAGGTCGACTGCTAGGTCGAATGCGGCCAATTCGCCAGCACAAGTCGAGAATTGCCCGTCCTTGACAAACAGAGTATCGCGAATACGCGGTCGGTGGAACACTTCGGAAAAGGCCGCGAGCCGTGACCAGTGAATCGTGCACCGGGTTTCCCCCAAAAGGCCAGATTGCGCAAGCAACCACGAAGCAGTACCGATCGCCGAGATGGCGATGCCCCGCCGTGCGACGGAGCGAAGAAATGTACTGAGAGACGGTGTAAGTTGTTTTTCAATCGGCTCGCCCGCGACGATAACAAGATGGTCAAATCTTACGTCATTGCCGCTACCGGCACCGAGATCTTCCGTCGTGGTGTCGACGGTTATGGCGAGCCCGTTTGCACCAACCACAGACCGGTTGCCTAGGCTGGCGAGCTGCCAACGAAATAGCGGTACAGGCGAGAAGGTATTGGCGATCCGGAATGGCTCAATATAGGCGTGGAGAGCCAAGTGCGAGAATCCCGGCATTACGATAATAGCGAAGTTGAGCGGCCGGATCGGCAGCGTTTCCCCGGTCTGAACGGCCCCCTTAGGCTGTATATTGGCTGGAGCGTTCATTATGACCCGTAGACGGCAATCGGATCACCGAATGTCCCGCGTTCAGGCTTCACGCCAAGGCCAGGCCCCTGTGGGACTGGAATATGCCCTTGAATGATCATGATTGGGTTGGCCTCGTCATAGTGGCCATCGATATACTCCTGCGCGATCCATGCCCCTTCAAAACGGCGTGGCTCGACTGTTGAAGCTAAATGAGTGCAGGCGGCCGCGATGATGTCCCCTCCCCAAGCGTCATCACAGCTGTGAGGCAATGAGCGGATCTCGCACAGGTCACGAATGGTGGTCATCTTTGTCAGACCACCTAGGCGAGTTACCTTGAAGCCAAAGCCATCGGCGATCCCGGATGAAATCGCTCTCAGCACTGCGTTCTGATCTTCAGTGCTCTCATCAAGATATACCGGGTGCACGAGCCTGCCTTTAAGAGTGGCGACTTCATCCATGGTGTTGCAGGGCTGCTCCAAAGCAAAGGGAATCGAGGCGCACAGGCGGTCGAGGTTTATCGCGTAAGCGGCGGTCAGACCACGGTTTCCGTCAACAACCAGTCGAGCCTGGAAGCCGACGGCCTCCCAGACCTTGTGTATCGTTGCAACGTCTTGCTCCAGATTTCGTCCGCCGATTTTCACCTGCAGTCGTGGATAACCGGCTTTGACTTTGTCCGCCGCTATCCTTGCTGTTTCGTCGGGCGCACCGACTATCAGTGAATAGTAGCTTTGAACCCGATCGGTCAGAGCTCCACCCAATAAAGTCGACACAGGCACGCCAAGGCGTTGGCCAAGCAGGTCCAGAAAACCAATGTCAAACGCTGCCTTTGCATAACCGTGGCCGTTGAGTCGTTCGTCCATGCTCTTGGCGAGTAGCCGAATTGAAGCGATCTCTTCACCGATGAGACCCGGCGCAATTTCACCAATCGCCGCACGGGCACCCAGGGTATGATGGGGCTGATAGACCGGGCCGATTGGGCAAGTTTCGCCCCAGCCCGTAAGACCCTCGTTTGTGACAATTTCTACAAGCGTGCTATCGAGCGATTGAACATCGGCACTCGCCATGCGGTAAACGCCACCCTCTTTAACGGGCAGCAACTTGCTGTAAACATTAATTCTCTCGATACGCATCGCCAAGCCTCAGTGATCTTCGTTAAGGGCATCAACCGCAGGAATTTCCATCGATCGGCGGTCAATGTAAGCACGCAACTCCTCATCGATCGCCTGGTCGAGCTTAGGTTCCTCGTATTCATCAAGGAGATGACGGGCAAACTCGAGAGCCCTCTGCTTGATGTCCTTAGATCCATCGGCATACCATTGCTCGACTGAATTGTTATCGAACAGTTTTGGGATGAAGAAAGCCTTCTCGAAGTTAGCTTGGGTGTGAGGGTGGCCTAAGTAGTGCCCGCCCGGCCCGACATCGCGAATTGCCGACAGGGCTTCGTCGAAGTCGTCCCACTTTACCCCTTCGGCCATGCGGTAGCCCATAGCGCAGACCTCGGCATCCACCACGAACTTGGCAATCGAGCAGTGCATGCCTGCTTCATTCCAGCCGGCGGAATGCCAGATATAGTTCGCGCCCGACATCAGCACGGCCATCATGGTCATAGCGCTTTCGTAGCCAGCCTGCGCGTCGAAAACTTTGGCGCCGCCAAGGAGGTTGGAGGTGCGCCACGGCACGTTGTAACGTCGTGCCATCTGACCTATCATGAAATTCATCAGTGAAATTTCTGGCGTTCCCGCCATGGGCGCACCCGACTGCATCGACACAGTCGCCAAGTAGTGGCCGTAGATCGCAGGGCATCCTTTGCGGATCACTTGTGTATAGGCGAGTGCTGAAAGCGCCTCGGCGTTGAGCTGGGCAACGGAAGCCGCCGTTGAGGCAGGTGTATTGGCACCCCCGAGAACGAAAGGGGAGCACAAGACCGGCTGGTTTCTTCTGCAGAAAGCCCTCATTGCGCCCAACATCACCTGGTCCCATACGAGGGGGGAGTTGCCGTTACAGTTACCGGTCGCGACCGCATGCGTTTCCAGAAAACCTTTCCCAAACAAGATCTCGCACATGTCGAGGACGTCCTCGGCATTTTTGGGGGAAGTGGTCATGCCCATGAACATCTTGTCGGAATACTTCATCGACGAATATGTGATGTGCAGATGCCGGTGTGCCACGACAACGTCCATTGGCTCAACGATATGGTGAGCCGAGGAATGGAGGGCGGGTGACATATGGGCGAGCTTATGAAACGTGCCCAGATCGGCTATGGTGGGGCCGCGCCTGACGTCGTCGAGGTCGCGCATGTAAGGTGCGCCAGTCATCGGCACGAATATCGACTTCGGCCCACCCAGTTCCACGTTCTTGGCGGGGTTGCGGGCGGAATACTCAATCTTGGACGGGATCGTCTTGATCAGGTTCATGACCAGGTCGCGATCGAGGTGGACACGCTCTCCGCGAACGTCGGCCCCCACCCGCTTCCAGTCTTCAAGAGCGATCGGGTCGCGGAACACGACACCGACCTCTTCAAGGATCGCGATCGAGGCCTCGTGGATCCGCTCGACCTGCTCGGCGTCCATCGGCTCGACTACCGGCAGGCCGCGTTTCAACGTCGGCAACATGTCGATTTTCGGCGCAGTCCGGATGGTCCGCCGCGCATCTCGTCCCCCTCTTCGAGAAGCTTGCGGTTGAACAGTCATGACGGCCTCCAAAGGAACGGAAAGCGAGCGACGGGGCACTCGATAGCGGACTATTGCCGAACCGGCACGAATTGACCTAATGCAAAAGTCTCACGCCCGTGTTGACTAAACAGCGCTTGGGCCGTGACGGCAGTCTGGCTGGAGTTACGCCATGGTGAGACGCTATTACGATCTGCCGTCCCTCACAGCGCTGGCTGTGTTCGAAGCCTCCGCGCGGCACCTTTCGTTCAAGCTTGCGGCTGCAGAGCTCAACGTTACGCCGGGAGCTGTCAGTCGCCAGATCAAGAGCATCGAGGATGAACTGGGCGTGCCGCTATTCGTGCGCCTCGCGAGCGGTGTCATGCTGACAAGTGCGGGCGAAGACCTTTACGGCGTCCTCGCCAGCAGCTTTTCGAGAGCGTCGGATGTCGTTCGAACTGTCAAGCGAGGTGACCGCTCCAAAAATGTCACGGTCGCCTGCACTGACGCCTTCGCCACGATGTGGCTGATTCCGCGTATGCCCGATTTCTGGAACCAGCACGGCGAGATCACCGTCGACCACCTCATCTCCGATAACGCCCGAGACTATCGGCGGGCCGAAGTCGAATTGCGGATCCGGTATGGCTTTGGCTCATGGCCTGACGAAAATGCCGAAATGCTGTTCGATGACATGATCTATCCGGTTTGCGGCCCCGGCTTCGCACAGGTGCATCGCGACGCCGTCGCTTCATCATTGCCGGACCTGCCGCTGTTGCATGTCGACTGGGTTGACCCAGATTGGGCCGGCTGGGATGAGGTCATGCGTCGCGCGGGGATTCCTCATGGACCGCTGCGTGGCCGGCGATTCGGGAAGTTTTTTGTCGCACTCCAGGCAGTACAGGCCGATCAGGGGATTGCCGTTGGCTGGCATCGGCTGGTGCGGAACCTCGTCGAGGATGGCAAGCTCGTGAAAATCACGGACCTGGAAGTAACAGCTCCAGGAGGATATTATCTAACGTGGTACGACAACCGTACCCTGTCCCCTGCCGCCGAAGTGTTCCGGGAATGGCTGCGTACGATCTCTGCCAAGGAACGCGCTGTTTGAGCTAAAGCTCCCGTCCAGCTCGCTTCTGCATCAGCCATAGGCGCGCGGGCGCCCCAACTGCCATTACGGGACCCGAATAGAGCTTGCTCGGTGATGGCTCTTCGAGAGCATCCGCGACCATTGGGTGGCCGGTTCCGACGGCCAGCTCCGCCGTCAGCATGCCGTAGAGAGTCCCTTGCACCGTCCCTAACCCGTTGCAGCATCCCGCCACGTAGACGCGATCCTCGATTTCCCCGAAAGCCGGTGCCGAATTGAGAGACAAGCATAGATGGCCACCCCACCGATAATCCATGGCAACGTCTCCAAGCATGGGAAAGCGTGCCTTGAACGACCGGTCATGCGCGCGTCCGATTTTTTGGATCTGCCTGTCGTTAGTCGTCATGGCGGGATTGTAGGTAAAGGTGTTGCGGACGACGATGCGGTCCCCGATGCGACGGAGTGTGGATCCCATCGGATCGCCGGGAATGAGAGCCCAATGCTGCTCACCGCCGAGGGTAGCCTGTTCGTTTTCGCTGAGTTGACGTGTCATGCTGGCATAGGTGAAGACATGCAACAGACGGCGCTTGAAAAAGCCGAAGCTTTCGAGGTGACCATTGACAGCCAGGATAAGCCGAGGCGCAACCACCTCCCCTTCCAAGGTCTGCACCTTGTGTTCCTTGCCCGGACGCAACGTTGTGACGGGCGAGTTCTCGAAGATCTCAACCCGCTCGGACAACCCCGAGGCGAGGCCCCGGATGAATCCTGCGGGCTGCGCCATCACGGTCCCTGGTGTGAAAGTTCCGCCGAGGAAAAAGTCGGTCCCTGTGATGCGCTTCATCTCGGCTGCGTCGAGCTGCTCAAAGGGCTCTGAAAGGCCCGTCAGATGCCCTTCGAATTCGTGAAGGGCACGGATGCCATGAGAGGTCGCGGCACCGTGGATTTTTCCCGAGCGAACAAAATGGGACTGAAGGCCATATTCCTCGGCCGCCGAGCCGGAAAACTCGATTGCCGCACGATTCATGCGGATGCGCTGTTTATCGTGAGCCTGGCTGCTACCGTAATTCTCACCTCCGAGTTCGTGCGGGAGGTCGATCATGAACCCGGAATTGCGGCCTGCAGCCCCCCATCCGACACGCTGGGCATCGATCACGACAATACGATCATCAGGTACCAACTGGGACAGGCGCCGCGCGGCCGCCAACCCGGCAAAACCGGCGCCGACGATAATCCAGTCAGCCTTATGCCGGCCGCGCAGCACCTCCGGCGCCTTGGGAGGCGGTAGTAAACCATACCAGCCGGACACGGACGTGTCCGTCGGCGTGCGGACAGCCTGATGCAAGCTCATGCGATCGGCTATTCGACGGCGCGAGAGACCTTGGGGTCGGAGATGTCCGCCCAAATGGTCTTGAGTTCTGTATACTGGTCGTGGGCGTGCAGCGACTTATCCCTGCCGCCGAATCCGGAAAGCTTGAAGCCGCCAAAAGGCGTCGACACATCCCCTTCCCCATAGCAGTTGATGGTCACCGTACCCGCCCGGATGTCCCGAGCGATACGATGGGCCTTACCGAGGTTGGCTGAGAACACTGAAGCGGCAAGACCATACGGAGTATCGTTAGCAACCCGGACGGCCTCGTCGGCGTTCGCCACTGTGATCACCGAAAGTACGGGACCAAATATCTCCTCGCGCGCTATCGTCATCGAAGGAGTGACATTGTCGAAGATGGTTGGCTCAATGAAGTAGCCCTTGCCGCTTTTGTGCGCGTTGCCGCCGGTAACGACTTTAGCGCCTTCAGACCGGCCTTTCTTGATGTACCCCATGATGCTGTCGAACTGTTCTTTGGACACGATGGCGCCCAGACGGTTACCAGGGTCTAGCGGGTCGCCCAGGGGCCATTCACGCAACTTATGAACGATGGCTTCGACAAGCCTGTCCTTGATCTGCTCATGGACGATGAGACGTGAATTCGAGGAGCAATTCTCCCCCATGTTCCAGAACACGGCCTGCGTCACGTGTTGCGCGACCACGTCGAGGTTTTCGGCGTCCTCCAGCACAATACAGGGATTTTTGCCGCCGCACTCCAGCACAATGCGCTTCAAATTCGACCGGGCCGAATACTCAAGAAATTTCCGTCCGACATCGGTCGAGCCCGTAAAGGCGACCATGTCGATGTCCGGATGCATGCCCAGGGCGTGGCCGGTTAGTTCACCAGGGCCTGTAAGCACCTGGAACACGCCCGGTGGAATTCCGGCCTCGAGCGCCAGCTCGGCGATGCGCAAGGTCGACATATTGGTTTGTTCCGCCGGTTTGACGATCACGGAATTGCCGGTCGACAGAGCCGGGCCAATCTTCCATGCGAGCATCAGGATCGGAAAGTTCCAGGGGAGCACGCAGGCCACCACGCCCAAAGGCTGCCTGATGATGACCGAGACTACGTCATCGCCGGACGGCGACGTTTGGCCGTAGAGTTTGTCCGTGGCTTCTGCATGCCATTCCAGGCAATGCAGGGCCTCGGGGATGTCGATCGTCTCAACATCGTAGATAGGCTTCCCGCTCTCCATGCTCTCGAGCACAGCCAGCTCATGGGCGTTGCGCTCGATGAGTTTGACAAGCTTACGCAACACGCGCTTGCGCTCTGTTGGATGCGCGCGTGACCAAACACCGGCCTCGAAAGCCGACCTAGCCTTTTCGACTGCCAAATCAACATCTGCCTTACTGCACGACGCGATCTTGGCGATGACCTGGCCGGTCGCGGGGTTCGTGGTCTCAAAAGTTTCGCCGGACAGGGCTGCGCGCGACTTCCCATCGATCAACGCATTAGTCGGCAGCGGCAAGCTGT
This sequence comes from Mesorhizobium sp. M0244, assembly GCF_040321795.1. NCBI lineage: Bacteria > Pseudomonadati > Pseudomonadota > Alphaproteobacteria > Hyphomicrobiales > Phyllobacteriaceae > Mesorhizobium > Mesorhizobium sp. M0244. The sequence goes on from NZ_JAMYSE010000003.1 coordinate 64,226, forward strand.
CTGCGAGGCTTTGGTATTCCTCACGCGTTAAGAGCGATGACATTCTCAGGAACCTTCTTCTGGGATTTGCCGACGATTGAGGCAATGACTGCCTTGAGCGTGCGGATTACGGTTTCGAGTTCGCGTTTCTGCTCGTCGTCGAGGCCGCGCATCGGGCGGCGGACAGGGCCTGCAGGCAGACCGGCAAGCTCGCAGCCATATTTGATACTCTGGACGAATTTGCCACCTTGCTCGAGGAACCGCATCAAAGGCAGAAGGGCCGACATGATCTGCCGTCCCTTCGTAAAGTCCTTCTCGATCACACAAGCGTTGTACAGGGCGAGGTGTTCAGCTGGCAGGCAGTTACCTGCACCACAAACCCACCCTTTGGCTCCCCAGGCAAAGAATTCCAGAGCCTGATCGTCCATGCCACATAACAGGTCGATATGGGGATAATCGCGCGCCAACGCGTGAAGCTGGTTGATGCTGCCGCTCGACTCTTTGATCGCACGGAAATTGGAGCTGCGGCCCACGCGGTCGAGGAACTCGAAATCCATCATCGTGCCGGTTCGACCGGGATAGTTGTACAGCATGATAGGGAGGTCAGCCGCCTTGTCGATGGCCAAGGCGTGGTTGGCGAGCTCGAGCTGCGTTGGGACCGCGTAATACGGGGAGCCGATCAGGACGCCGTCATATTTGAGGTCACGAGCAATCAGGGCGTATTCAATGCAATCTTCGGTCCGGATGGCTCCTACCCCAGCGATAAGGGGGATGTTGCCTTTGACCAGCGACCTTGCCAGTTTCAGCAGACTGACGCGCTCGTCTCGCGACTGAGCGTAATATTCCCCAGTGGTGCCTCCCACGATGATGCCGTGAACACCCGCAGAAACGAGATGCTCGACCATGATGCAGAAGCCGTCGCGGTCGATCGAACCGTCCGGGTGAAAGGGCGTGGTAACGGGCGGAATGATGCCTTTGAACGACATGAGCATGGCTCCAGTTCGGCTGTAGGCTAGTGCTTATAAGCAAGGTCAGACCATGCAACATCCGAAATAAAATCACTCGGCAGGCTACTTTTTTTCGAGACTATGGCTCAAATCACCCGTGCTAACCCGGCTTATCGGTAAGTCGGGGATAGACGACCGTGCGTGGAAACGTGAACCGTCTGCTTCGAGCAGCCTGCAAGTAGCGCAATGGGCCAGCAGTGTCCTCGCCCATATTCTTGCGGTTGCGTTGCCCTAACTGCTCGTGGCCGACGGCGCAGAGCGCACTTTCAACGCCTTTTAGAATCGGTGGTGCGATGGCTCCTCCCTCTTTGGCCCCTTGCCGCGAGGCCTCTGTTCGGAAGCAGGTTAGTTGGCGCCTATCCACACTTGATACTAATGTTAGAGAAATCGCCTGCGTTCATGCGCCGAACTGGGCCTGGCTGTCGTTTGCCAATCCTAGCAAAGTCCTGACTTCAAAGGGTTTGTATCAAGCCTCCGTGAAATAATGTCACTTGGCAGGCTACTTTTTTACGAGGCGTCGGCTCGGCTCGCCATGCTAGCCTGCAGGTAAACCGGCTCACAAATACACAGATACAATGGGGAACAACGATGAGCGGATGTAGTGTGTTAAATCCGTTTGCATGCGGCACCCTGCCGGTGGCGCACTGGGTCAGTGAGGCGTTGCGCTGGCTGGTCGACAATTACCGTCCGTTCTTCCAGCTGGTGAAGGCCCCTTTCGACGCGGTTCTTCAGTCGGTGGTGTCTTTCATGACGTCCGCGCCAGCATTGGTGGTGGTCGCCGTGATTGTCCTGGTGGCCTGGCAGCTGGCGAGTTGGCGCCTGGCCGCCGTTTTAGGTGCGATCCTTCTCTTCATCGGCTTCATCGGCGTTTGGGTAGAATCCATGATTACCCTCTCGATCGTCCTGACAGCCCTGATTTTTGCGTTGGCCATAGGCATACCGGTAGGAATCCTGGCCACCCGTTTTGGGTGGCTCTATGCCGTTCTTCGGCCAGTACTGGACGGAATGCAGACCATCCCGGCATTCGTGTACCTCGTGCCGATCGTCATGCTATTCGGCATCGGCAACGTGCCAGGTGTGATCGTAACGGTCATTTTCGCAGTCGCCCCCGTGATCAGGCTAACTTATCTGGGAATCGTGCAGGTTCCAGAAGAAGTGATCGAGGCCATGAGGGCCTTTGGCGCCAACGATCGCCAGTTGCTCCTGAAGGCACAACTGCCGCTGGCGCTCCCAACAATCATGGCGGGTGTCAATCAGACACTCATGATGTCTTTGTCGATGGTCGTCGTCGCGTCGATGATCGCCGTCGGGGGGCTCGGCCAAATGGTGTTGCGGGGCATTGGCCGGCTTGATGTCGGGTTGGCCACCACCGGTGGTCTTGGCATTGTAGCCCTTGCGATTGTGCTCGACAGGCTCACGCAGGCGCTGGCTAAGCCCCGCCGACGGCCTGGTGAGATCTGGGACCACGGACCTGTTGCGGCGTTGAAACGCATCTTCGCGCTATTCAAATCGTCGCCAGTTCAGGGCTCGGTCGAAAGGGCAAAGCCCTTTCAGCTGGATGCTCGCGCCAAGGGTACGAATTGAAGACCGTCGTGAAAATGCACCACCGTGCCACCGGCAGAACGGCGCGGCTACACACACTCGGGAACAGGCGGAACTTGCGCGAAATCAACAAGATGTCTGGTACTCGCGTCCGGACATTCGAACCGTGCCAGCCGATAGATTTGGTGATTGATGAATAAGCCTGTGATCCAGTGCTCCGGCGTATGGAAGATTTTCGGGGACCGCGCTCCTGCAGCCTATCGGGCGATTCAGGAAGAAGGCTTTTCAAAGTCCGACATCCTGAGAAAGTTCGGCTGCGTAACTGCTGTCGCCGACGTCTCGTTTTCTGTGGATCAAGGCAAAATCTTTTGCATCATGGGGCTTTCGGGCTCCGGAAAGTCGACCCTCGTCCGGCACATCAACCGGTTGGTCGAGCCGACAGCTGGCGAGATTGTCGTAGCAGGCCGCAACATTAACGCGTTGAACACAAGAGACCTCCGGGCGCTTCGCTCCGAGAGCGTAGGGATGGTATTCCAGAATATGGCCTTGCTACCTCACAGAAACGTGGAGGACAACGTCGCGCTGAGCCTGGAGCTGCGCGGCACGAAGCGCTCAGAACGGACTGCCAGGGCGCGGGAGAAGCTCAAGCTCGTCGGCCTCGAGGAATGGGCCCATCGCTATCCAGAAGAACTTTCTGGGGGCATGAAGCAACGCGTGGGACTCGCCCGGGCCATGGCGGCCGACCCTGAGATCCTGCTTATGGATGAGCCGTTTTCCGCGCTGGATCCGCTGATCCGGCGCCAGCTACAGGCGCAATTCATGGAACTCTCGAGGCTCGTCAAAAAGACCACCATCTTCATCACGCACGACCTCGACGAAGCGATCCGGCTTGGCGACCGCATTGCAATTATGAAAGACGGTCGATTCGTCCAGGTCGGCACACCTGAAGAAATCGTAACCGAACCGACTGATGAATATGTAGCTGACTTCGTAAAAGGAATATCCAGGCTAGACCTGGTGACAGCTCGAAAGATCATGAAACCGATCAACGGCTCCGCGGCACTGCCCGTTCACAGTCATGCTACCGCTAGCGCCGATGCGACTATTGGCACCCTTATCGGAATGGCAACCGAGCACGACGGGGACATCACCGTACTCGACGATAAAACGCCCATAGGAACGATTTCCCGCAAGGATCTGCTCCTCGGCATTAAGGGGTGAAGGTCTATCAGATCAGCGAAGCATTAAGGGTCGCTTCTCAACGCTACGGCTTTCTCATGCACCGCACTGCCAAACAATTCCCGAGCATTTCCATTCATCAGGCGTGCGGCCAGCTCGGGAATATCCGAATGGTCAACCCAGTTTCGCTGGACTAGGTTCGAGAGCGTCTCAGCGATGCCCTGGCGCGCGATAACGCTGTGGCCAACGACATTTTCCACCATGATATAGTCGCCTCCAAAGGTCAGCACCTTGTTTGCCGGGACGGCAACCAAGAACTCCGTTAGGAAGCGCACGCTCGCCACCGGATTGACAATCCAGGCCCAGCACAAATCCACATAGGCATTGCTATACTGTTTGCACAGAGCAAGGATTTCGTCCTGGTAGGGATAGCCAATGTGCATCAGGACAAAACGGACCTCGGGGTAGTCCTGCAGAAGGCTGCAAAGGTCTGCGGCGTTCTCCTTTACCCGTGCAAGCGGCATGGAGTCCCTGGTGGCAAAGTAGCCGGTATGCAGCTTCACGGGGAGACCGTATTCACCAGCTTTTTTGACGCAATAGTGGAAGAGGTAATCCTGTAGAACCTTTTCCCCATGGGGCCCGATAAATGGCCGCTCGGCATGGTGGGCTTTGAAGAAATCAGCGGCAGAGCGTTTCGAAACATGTTCGAAATTCAACCGCCGCGAATAGGCCCCCTGGTATTTGACCGCTACGGCCTGCTTTCCGTAGCGCTCGAAGAAGTGGTCGATCGCGGCAAGCCAATCCTCAAAAGTTTTTATGGTCAGACCGGTCTCGCTCTCAACCTTGCGAAGGTCGGCGGCGCTACACCGGCTGAGCTCCAGGATGCTAATATCCTGCTTCAGAAGCTCTGGTGACTCGCTCTCCATGAAAATCCGCTCAAGCGAATTGACATGGCAGTCGGTTAACCTGCTGACATTCTTCAGCACATGCTCATAGTAACCAGGCTTTTTGAGGTCATGGTATTTGCTGGCAAGCTCATCCACGTGCTTCAGCGAAAACGACTCGATTCCGTACAGGTTGCGCAATGTGTGGGAGAACGCCTGGGCGTAGCCCGTGTGTTTGATACGCTCCCAGAACGGGTGTACGAGCTTGAACTTGTCAATCGATGGCGTCTCAGGATCGTAAAAACGCAATTCGTCCGCAGTGCTCATCCCCGCGCAGTGGAGGTCATCTTGCATATATTCTCTGAAAAGCAGGGCCCAATCATCGCAAGGGAAAAGCCAGCCGCTCGACCCCTTCGTCCGTCGTGACTCCTCTACGAGGTGTTCATGGGTGTCTGCCAGGTCCGTTTCAGCGACAATCTGTTCAATCCAGTCCATCTTGTCCTTCATTCAATCGTTCGCTGATGGATCAGGCCGAGCCTAAACCTAATGCCGGCAGAATTCATAGAATCCCGCCGGCAGACGTTCAGGCAATAGGCAAAATCCTAAGAGCGGTCGCTAATTATTTAGCGGCCTTGGCTTCCGCAATCCACGCGTCCCACTGCGTCTTGTGTTTGGCCTTCCAATCCTCGGCGTGAGCAAGAACCTGGGCGGCCGAGGTCTGACCTTCGTGCTCGAGCAGATTCTCGGCATTAATGTCCTCGATCGGGACTGCCACCAGTTCGAACCACTTGCGTGCGGCCGGATTTTTCTTCAGGAAATCCGTGTTAGCGATCACGTGCTGGGTGTTTACGGGAAACCCGGTATTTCCAATGCCAGGCACCTCAGTGACGGCACCAACCTGGTCGTCTGGCAGCGCCGTTGACGTCACCGTCAGCCATGCCACTTCCTGACCGGGCCGCAGGACAGCGCTCAGCCAATTCGGCGTCCACGCATAATATAGCGTAGGCTTGCCTGCCTTGATGCGCTCGATCGCATCGGCAATGATCGTTTCATAGCTGCCCTGCAGGTGATGCACTGTGTCTCGCAGGCCGTAAGCATCCAGCTGGTGTTCAATGACGCGTTCGCAGCCCCAGCCGGGGTCGCAGCCATAGAGGTCGGCCTTCCCGTCGCCGTCGATATCAAACAGCTTGGCGATAGCCGGGTCTTTGAGCTGGTTAATCGTCTTGATGTTGTTGGCATCAGCCGTCTTCTTGTCAATCAGGTAGCCCTGAATGGAGTTGGTCACCAGGGTGCCCACGGGCTGCAGCTTCGCTTCGCCTCCGGCCTGTTCAAAGAAGGACTTATGAAGAGGGTTCCAAAAAGCGGGGTAGTAGGTCGCATCGCCGTTGGCAACCGAGACGAACGCCGCCTGCATCTGCATGGAAGCCGAGTCCTTCACGTCATATCCGAGGTCCTTGAGCCCGAGGCTCACCAGATCCCCTTGAAACCATTCATTGACATAGTTCTGATCGGCAGGTTGGACGGTAACTCCTTTACCGGGCAAATCGTCTGCGACAGCCCCCGTCACAGCTGCCGCACTAAACATCACAACTACGAGGGCCTTCTGTAGCCCCATCCTGCCATTCAAGCGCATCCACGTTCTCCCTTCTGTTATGGTTCACCGCCAAGATCCGACACTGCCAATTTGGTGCTCAGCATGCTCGGAACCCCAGTACCCCATCATTGGAGCGCAACGAGCGGGGCATTGAAACTGCAAAATACTCATGTGTCAGTTGAGGTGATAAGGACGGCAGCGCGGACCCCGAAGCTTGAGCTGCCAAGCTCGCAAAAATTTACCGGCTCGAGGTGCGCGGCATCATTCCGCAGCAGCGTCTTCAGAGGCTGGAAGCCCGTGAAAGCAATGCCTTAACGTCTGTCGTTACATCGACAACGTATTCCGGGTCTATCGTTTGTCGGGACTCGAGGATCCTTTTCCCGACCATGTAGGCCCGCGCGTCATTGATCGCGTCGACAGCCAAAAGCTGCTGCCCGCGGTAATACCAAATCGACCGCGATCCCGCTTCAACCGCACGCTCTACAACGCGGTCGTAGCCCGCGTTCAAGCCCGCAATCTGGAGCTTGACGTCATATTGATCGGACCAAAACCAGGGTTTCGCTTCATAAGCCTGTGTCGCCCCGAGAATGTTTTTAGCCACAACCTCGCCGTGATGGATCGCGTGTCCCACGCTTTCAAGGCGGATGCGGCCGCCTCCATGCGGGAAAGATGCGCATTCTCCCACTGCCCAGATGTTTTGGTCGGAGGTACGGCCGTAAGCGTCGGTTCGGATGCCGTTCTCTATTGCGAGGTCCGCTTCCTGCGCAAGCTGTGTTCTCGGCATGATGCCAATGCCCACAATCACAAAATCAGTCTCTAGCTCTGTGCCGTCAGCCAAGATGGCACCGGAAACGCGGCCCGAACCTACGAGGCGATCGAGTCGGGTATTTTCCCGAATGGCGACGCCATTGGACAGATGGAGCTCGCGAAAGAAGTTGGACGTTTCGGGGGCCGCGACACGCTGCAGGATCCGGGGCGCCATCTCGACCAGGGTGACGTTGAGTCCAAGCTTGGCCCCAACCGCCGCGGCCTCGAGGCCGATATATCCCCCTCCGATTATCAGGAGTTTCCGGCCGGGACGGAACTCCGTCGCCATGACATCGACATCCGCGATATTTCGGACAGTATAGACCCCCTGTAGCAAGCCGCCCTGGGCCTCAGGCAATTGCCTCGCTGTCGAACCGGTCGCCATCGCGAGATGGTCATAGTGGAAACTGTCACCTCCAGCCCGCACTGTGGCGTTTGCCCGATCAATTGCGGTAACAGCTCTACCGACCGCTAGCTTTATGCCATGATCCCCCCAGAAGGACGCCGCACGAAGCGCCATCCTATCCACTCCAACATGGCCGAGCAGATAGCCTTTCGACAATGGCGGGCGTTGATAGGGCGTGACGGGCTCGTCACCGATCAGCGTTATGAGACCCGGATAGCCGAGTTTACGCGCTTCCGCTGCGAGCGATGCTCCAGCCTGCCCTGCACCAATGATGACAATGCCAGGCATGTTATTGTCCTTGGGCTGTGAGTAGCGAGCCGTACTTTCCGGCTCGTTCAGGCCTGTCGTTCCGGCAACTGCAGGACCAGGCCATCAAGCGCCCCGTTGACTTTGATCTGACAAGTCAGCCGTGAGCGAGCTGGGTCCGGGGCATAGGCGAAATCCAACATGTCCTCTTCCATCGGTTGCTTGGCAGGAAGCTTCGCCACCCAACTGAGGTCGATATAAGCGTGACAGGTCGCACAGGAGCAGCCACCGCCGCAATCGGCCTCGATACCGGGAATATCGTTGTCCCGGGCGCCCTCCATGACCGTCGCGCCTGCTGGCACGTCCACCACATGCGCTTGGCCATTGAATTCGACATAGGTGATTTTGACCATTTGCCCTCCTTCGGGCCGATGCGACGGATGCATCTGGCGAAACCCGCAGGGGCGGCATCTGTCTCGCCTTACCCTCGCGGTTGCCTAAATCCGCGCGGGCGCTCTACTTCCTGCGCATCTCTTTCGTGCGTATGCGCGTCTGCGCGGTGGCCTCTTCCGAACCGTCGTGAAAGGTGCCGAACCACTTGTCACAAGGCACTTCAGGTTCGCCGTAATTGCACTCGAAGTAGCGGTGGTGCAGCTGGTGAAAGAAGTCGCCCACCCTGAGCCCGGTATCACGATCCTCACCTAGGGTGACCGACTCGTATCCGGCATGGGAGCTGACCGCTAAAAGCACCTTTTGCTGAAGATGAAAAATGAAATGGATCGGGTGTGAGGCGAGCAGCAAGTGGATAAACACAGAACTTAAGTACGCAACATGCTCGATCGGATGCATCGACATGCCTGACCACGGACCAACGTTGACGTTCCGATGATGAAGGGAATGGACGCGGTTGTAGACCAGTTTCGAGTGCAACAGCCGATGGATCCAGTAGAAGTGAAAGACACCGTAGAATGGCAGAAAAATGAACCACAGCACAAACAGGACCGGATGGGCGGCTGCGTCCAGCAGAGGCATATAGCCGTTTGCGTAGGCCCAGAGCCCCAGGACTTCATAAGCCGTCCAAACCGTCACGCCGCTGGCAACCGACCAGAACACGTTGTCGAGAAACTGACTGCTGAAGGTGAACAACGCATTCTTCTTGTGAAACGGGCGCGCGTCGTATCGGAGGCGATCACCCTGCATTTTGAACGTATAAAGGTAGAGATGCATACCGCCTGCAACGAGGGTGATCAGTATAAGATTACGAACATAAACTCCTGCAATCCAATCGAAGGCGAAGGTACGTGCCGTCTGCAGGGAAGGCGACAGATAAAACCAGGTCAGGATCGACACACCCACGACGATGAGACGGTCAGAAATCGGCAGCCAGGAATTCCAAATGAGCCTTAACCCTTCGGCAGGTCCGCGCTTCAGATTGAACACCGAGCGGTCTTGCAGTGGGAGATCAGGCTGAAAGTTCCAGGTCGACTTGGCAGGCAGGGTGACCTCAGGCTTCGTCGCATCATGTGCCATATCACTATCCTTTGCGTTCCGTGCCGACACCACTTTCTCCAAGCCGAGCGCGGAATGCTTCAAGCTCATGGGGCTTCATGGAGATGGACACGTCTTTGTAGGGGAATGAGCCGTCGCGCACGCCCGCCTGAAACGCTGTGAGAGCCTCTCGACGTTCGCGCTCAATCTGTTCCTGCAAACGCCGAACGTTTCCGTACGCGTAAGCGTGGCGTGGTGCGTTTTCGGTCTCACCGCAGATATCTTCCGAAAACAGGAAAGTGACGTCTCCGCCAGATCCCGAGCCGATCGAGAACGTGATCAGGTTGGTCTGCTTGTTAAGTTCTTCCAGGACTTGCTGGGGAACCAGCTCGACTTCGACAGCAAACGCTCCGGCTCTTTCCATAGCGCGGAACCTGTCGGCGAGCTTTAGGGCTTCGTCTGCGGTCGTACCGTAGGCCCGCAACCCGCCGATCCATGTGCTATATGGCGGGACAAGCCCCACATGGCCCATCACCGGGAAGTCAAGATCGGCCAGCATCTTGATCGTGTCCAGACTCCGGGTCGTGTAAAGGGCGTCCGCGCCCTCGTCCATCGCCCGCATAGCCCCATTCAGCACATCACTCTCGGTCGGGTGATCGATCAGCATCAGCGCGGCCGTGACGAACGTATTGGGCGCAGCCTCGCGCACTTCCTTCATCATCTGAACGCGCGTAATAATCGTGTCGATGCCGGCGGCGGCGGCACGAGCAGCCTGCTCGCCATTCATCGCCGTCACCTCCGTCAATTGCTGCTTGCCCTTGTTGGCGCGCAAATCTGCCACGGTCCAGTTGCGCTGGGCAGGGCGGTGACCGAATGTGAAAATGTTGCGCAACTTTAGTACCTTCCTGATGCGACCGCAGGCGACCTCAACCCATTGAGGAATATTGCCGCCGCTCGTGTTGTTCAAATGAATTCCGGCGCCCGCTTGCATTCCCTCAAGGAATGCAAGCGCCGAGGATTGAAGGAGCTGGGGAGGTAGGTAACGCGACACTCCGCCGTCAGCGAAGGCGGACACACGAAGATGGCCAAGATGGGGTATTCGGCTTGCGCCCCATCTTGGCGGAGCGGCATGGAGGTGCTGCGCTTCGAGCTGATGGGAGAACGTGGTCTGTCCGAAATAGCCACAACCATCAGGAAAGGAAGCGCAGCATGAAACATCATGCAGGATTGGACGTCTCGGTGAAAGAGACGGCGGTGTGTATCGTCGACGAAACAGGCACGGTTTGCCGCGAGATGAAAGTTCCCAGCCATCCGGAGGATCTTGCGCGGGTGCTCAAGGATCCTGCCTAGAACTTTGAGCGGATCGGTCTTGAAGCCGGGCCCTTATCGCAATGGCTGTTCGAGGGCCTTGCCAAAGCCGGCCTGCCGTTGATCTGCATTGAGACGCGTCACACCAAGGCATTCCTGAAGGCGCAGGTGAACAAGACCGACCGCAATGACGCGCGCGGCATCGCACAGATGATGCGGGTCAACCTGTTCCGCCCGGTGCATGTTAAGACCCTGACGAACCAGAAGCGTCGGGCGTTGCTGACGGCGCGCAAGCTGCTGCAGGAAAAGGCGATTGCCATCGAGAACGACATCCGCGGGCTGCTGCGCAACTTCGGGCTCAAGGTCGGCATCGTCGGTACGGTCAAATTCGAGCAACGCATCCACGAACTGGTTGAAGGCATGCCTGATCTGGCCGAAATTGTCGAACCGCTTCTCGACGCTCGCGGCAAGCTGCGCCAGCACTTTGCCACCCTTCACCGCAAGCTTCTGGCGATCGTCCGGGATGATGAGGTTTGCCGCCGACTGATGACGACACCAAGTGTAGGCCCGGTCGTGGCTCTGGCCTATACCATCACCACCGACATTCCTGCCCGCTTCCACAATTCGAAAGCGGTCGGACCGGTTTTGGGTCTGACACCTGTGCTCCATGAGTCGGGCGAAAGCCGCCGGGTCGGCCGGATCTCGTTATGCGGTGACGATATGATGCGAACGCTGCTCTACGAAGCCGCGCAGGTCCTACTGACGCGCGTGACGAAGTGGTCCTGGCTGAAGGCCTGGGCGATGAACGTCGCCAAGCGGCGTGGTCGGCAGCGGGCCATCGTTGCGCTCGCCCGTAGACTAGCGGTGATCATGCATCGCATGTGGAGCGATGGCACACGGTTCCGCTGGACCAAGGAAAGCACACCGGTCGCCGTCTGAACTGGGCCGTTAAGAAGGAGACAACAAAGTTCCACTTGCCGGTGGAAAAACGTCCTTCGCGGGACGATGGATGAGGTGAGTTCGCTATGCTGGCGGTGCCGATTGTACATCAGGACGCGTCCAAGATTGTTCCACCTCGTTCTGCGGATTCCCCATACTGGGAGGGCCAAGGCGCCGATCCCGAAGAGAAGCAAGACCCGCGAAAGACATCATGCCGGCGAAGCGGAAAGCTCGAAAGTGCTTGACCTCAAGCCGCCGAATAGAGAAGCCAGCTTAAACTTTCGGTTTCGTGGCGGGAAGGGGAAACCCCGGAATGGCACCACCGTACTGCCGTGCCAGCCACTCCTCGAATGGCTGAATTGGAAATCCTGGTGTCCGATCAGAAGGCCAGGCTAACTGATATTGGTCTTCGGTTTGCATATATTCAGGCAGTGGGGTGACCAAGCGTCGCGATTCCAGCATATTGCCGAGCTGACGGAGCCAGCCCAAAGCGACGCCTTGGCCCGCCAAGCAGGCTTGAATCGTGTTGTAGTAATTATTGAAGCCCATGGGCTGATGGATCTTCGGGAGATCAAGAGAAAACTCGCGTAACCATTGCCGCCAGCCGATCCACGACGGATGCTGGGCCTGCATATACAGCAGCTCACACTTCAACAGGTCGCTTACCTGCCGCAACGGGCCGTTCTTTTCCAAGAACTCTGGCGAGCACACCGGAGTGAGGATATCGGCGAATAGCGGTCGGGTCTCCAGCCCGGGAAAATCGGGTTTTCCGAAGGTGAGCGCCAAGTCAAACTGACCTGTTGGCTCGATACCCTGCGGGTCCCACGTGACCAGAAAAATCTCCCGCCCCGGGAAACATTCGCGCAGCTCCGCCAGTCGCGGAAGGAGCATAAATGCCCCGTTGGCCGTCGAGGTGGACAAGACGATCTGCTGTCTGGAATGTTCCTGGATCAAGTCTTCGAGAGCGTCGATAAGCTGGGAGGCAGCAAGCGAATACGCCTTGAAAAGGCGATCCCCTGCCGGAGTCAACGATATTTGTTTGTGAGCACGGACAAACAGCGGGTGCCCAAGCCGGCTCTCAAGCTCCGACATCTGCTTGCTTACCGCACTTTGCGACAAGCCAACCTCTTCGCCACCCAGTGTGAAGCTCTCACGGCGCGCGGCTGCTTCGAAGGTTGGCAGCAGCCGCTGAATGTTCCGGTACAGAGCCTTATTTCGCATGCAGATCCTTCAAAGGGCATCGACGGCACACTGAGATGCGTTTCGACCATCTTCGAAACGACCGCCAGCCACGAACCTGAAGAGGCTCAGAGGCGAAGCTCAGAATGTAGAGTTACGACCTTTTGGGATTGCATGACAACGATGCCGTTTGGCAAACACGGTGTGACGCCTGTTAGACGGCCGTTTATTCGGTGTCAGACTAGGCATGGCAGCGGAGCCAAAATCGTAGGTGAGCGTGATGGCCATTGCTCGGCGGCTGAGGACCACACACTGGATTTGTGCTGAACTACCCCAGCAACGAAGCTGAGTTCCCCGCAAGCGATGTCAGGATCAAACGGCACTATCAACAAACCGTGCAGCAAGCCCTTTGCAGCAGGACGTTAAAGTCGAACTGGCCGACTCGCGTTCTTTGACCTCCGTGGATGCGAGCCGCACTTATTAGGAAGCATGGGTTGGCGCACTGAGCGCGTTGAAGGGTGGCGCGGTACTGATGGAATCCGAGGGAGTCTGTTGCATGCCGCACAAGTGAGTGCGCCGATTGGGGAGGCGAGCGAAGGCCGATATGGTCTGGTTTGAGACGCCGGCCCCCCCCCGGCGTTTCAGAAGAGTTCACGGTATCCCGTCCCATTTCATCAAATAATGTGGTGATCGTAAGGAGCATAGATCTGTCGAACTAAGACTTTTGAGTTTGTTGCCTTTATATGACAGTGAACAGACTTGAGAGGCACAATTCATACCTTGTATTACTAAGAAATACTGATCTTTGATGTTTAAGATCGCGTAATATCTGTTATGAACTTAGAATTTCCCTAGCACCATCAAGGCATTTATCTCACATTTAAAATTCACTCCGTCCTCGTCGTACGCTCGTCTGCAACCGGGACGGGGCATTTCATATAACTGACCATTCGAGTCTAACGTATCCATAATCGGCTCCATCTCGGACGGTCGTGGAGGCGAGCGCTGCCGATACGTGGCAATGCGATCGGTTTCGCCGAGATGCCAAATGATGTCCGGGGGTCATCCCCAGGCATTGCACTTTCGCTGTTCCCCCGTTTCGTGTGATCGTTGCTTGCCTGAAATCATCCAACCGATGCTAGAGGCCCTGCCAGCACCGCGGCAGTTTGACAACGCAGCCATCGGCGCGGTAGCACCGTCCAGGGCCAACAGTCGCAGGGCAGACCGAACCCCGTCGGGCTGCGCGACCCAGACCAACTGACGCCAACCGGCACACATCGCGCATCAGTGGCTGCGACATCGGCTTTGTCGCGAGCGCGATATCCCTCTTCGAAACCCGGTCTTTCGTTCGATCTGGACAGCCACGCAGATATCCAGCCTTGGCTGGCTCGTGCAAAGCGTTGCCATAAGCTGGCTCATGGCCACGATTTCAGCCTCCGATCTGATGGTTGCGCTCGTACAGGCGGCATCGACGCTGCCGGCCTTCTTCTTGTCGATTGTTGCTGGAGCAATTGCAGACAGCTTCAGCCGCCGCGGGGTGATGCTTGCCGGCCATTGCCTGATTGCGACGGCATCCGCGGCGCTGGCGCTCTCTGTGGGGCTGGGCTTTGTCAGTCCATGGCTGATCCTGGGACTTAGTTTCCTGGCCGGGTGCGGCTTTGCCTTGAATGACCCAGCCTGGCACGCCTCCGTAGGCCCGGGGCAGGTCTTGTCGACCGCTCGATCGAGAGTGCCAGACGCGGAGGACAACCACCCACCTGCAGAGCGGCAAGGCGCTCGCTTACCTCCCTGTCAGTGACCGTCAGCCGATGGTTCAGACGAAGATAGTCCGTCCACGTCGGCGTGCGGAATGTCTCGATCCAAAGTGTCGGCTTCTGAAGGTCGCGCTGGAGGGTCCAGTCCCGCGCACCGGCACGGCTCTGAACGCGGCGCCTTTCGCGCATGCAGCGCAGAAATTCCTCGATGTTGACAGCCCGAACAGGGTTGCACGCACAATCGCCACTCTGATCTCCGAGGAAATCGCCGTGAAGCGCATGCCATCGTGAATGGCCGTCGTCATCCGCTCGCGCGCAAGAGGCGAAGAGCGAACTTGCCATTTGGAGCGGAGTACTGCGCTCAACGGGACCAGGTCGCTCAGCGCCGCGAAGACGAAAGCCGACAGCGGTCCCAGCAACGCCAAAATCACAACCGCCCAGCGCCGGTCCTATGCTCCGAACAACGTTGTACCCCACCGACATCAGCGTTACCGCAGCGGGTATCTCGCGCTTTTCCAGGATGTCTGTGGGCCTACACCAGGGGCGTCACGCTCGACTTCTCGCGACCGGGAAAGCCAACGGACAACGCTTACATCGAAGCCTTCAACGGCCGCTTCAGGGCGGAATGTTTGAACGCCCACTGGTTCCTGACGCTTGCCGACGCGGCCGAAAAGTTGGAGGATTGGCGCAGATACTACAACGAGGTGCGCCCCCATGGCGCAATCGGGCACAAGGTTCCGATCTCGTTGATCAATCCCGATGGCGCCGTCAGCCCGCCATCGTGAAACAGCCGGAAAACTCCACCTTCCGGCGGTCCAAAGAATGGTATCGGATCAAAACCCGCCGAGGCTCTAATTGCGGCTGGATGAAAATTCGGTGGCAGGTCACGGCGCTCACGAACATCCTGGGAGTAGGCCGCACTGACCGCGCGCGAGCGCAGCGACGTCCTCTGTCGGTGATCGTCGACCATACGGACGATCTTGCAGCAATCCTCACTGCGGACATGGGCAAGCCGCTAGCCGAAGCGAAGTCGGAGGTCGCGTATACGGTAGACGCGGGGTCAGTCCTTAATTGTGCGCGATCGCCGCATTGATGGTTGTCAATCTGCTTCGTATTCACGGGCCTGCGGTTTTCTGAGGCAGAGGCACTGGAGGCACTCGAAGCCCACCCCCGAAATAAACTCAATCGGGACGCTATTTTTTTGCGCCGACGAGTTTCTTTGGTTCCATGCTACCACCTTTCTGCTTGGTATTGGGAAAGGGAAACCCAATCTTGGATTAAGCGAGGGAATCGCCGGGTCTCACAGGCTGCACTTGCTCAGATTACCCTTTAGCGATGCTTACCTTCAAACGTGTGACATCATCCGCAACGAACGCGCCCACGCGCAAGTAGGCTCAAGGATCAAGAGCAGCCTGAGCCTGCGCAAGGTCGTTGCTTGCTCGCGTCATGGCGGTATGCGTGAAGCACCGAGCTGCTGACCGTCTCTGATTCGATTATCGTGTAAATCGATCCAATACATTGCGCGTAACATGAGAGGTAGCCGGGTCGTTTTGCTGAAGTCCCGCTACCCACTCGCAGCTGCCAGCGTGGAACACAGAGCCGAGCCCCTTCTGGAATGCGACAATCATTCCAGACCCCCGAGCGGCTGCTGCCCGGGCTCCCTCCGTTGCGACACCGTAGCGTCGGAGCGCAAACCCCCCCAAGTCTTCGTCACCCCATTTGAGGCTCTCACCCTTGCGGCCGTAGGCCTGCTCTACGTTAGAGGCGAGTCCCATCGCCAAAATCCTTAGACCGTATGGTGTCTTCATGCGGGCGCTCGGGCGTGGAATGCCGTCAATCATCTCGTAATCTAATCCATCGACCTCATAACCAAAGATTTGCGCCTCGGCGCCGATGACATCCCCGTACCCCAAGTAAAGTCCCTCAAACGCCCAGTGGTTAGCGTCGTAAATAGTGAATCCTCCGGATCCACGGGCTACATTTCCACCGACGCCCGCAAAACAACCGTATTCCGAACTAAGACCAAAGGTTTGCTCCCCAGGCCAGCCAATCCGCGGATCGGACCAATCGGTCGCCACGCGACCTTCATCCTTGGTGCCCGCGAGCGGATCTTTCTCGGATACCCTATCCTTGTAGCATACTTGGGTGATTCCGCCGTCTTCCAAGCGAATTTGAAAATGGAAGTTGCCGGCGAAGCGCGCCACATTTCCGCCGCTCTCTATATACTGCTCGATTGCTTCACGCATCTCCCAAGTCCAGTATTCATCATGGCCGACAAACACGACACATTTGTATGCAGATAAGAGACCCGGGTCTTCGATCATATCAGCCTGAGAAACGACATCGACGCCAAGCCCTTGAGCCTCTGCCCAGCACAGGAAGGGTCGCTCATAACTCGCCCAGCCAGCGCTGCCGCAAAACTTGCTGAAGCCTCGTGAAAACGCGAACTCATCCTGAAGATAGCGGGGTGGCGATCCGATGGCCGTCGGTTGTTTCGCGGCTCGCCGCGGCGCGCCCGGTGGCAGCCAGAGGAAGCCCCTCGCCCAAGGGCGATGCAGAGTAACCTTGGGTGCAAATTGCCAACCGTCAGTTAAATTATGACCATAGTAGTGACTGTAGCCGCCCCAATCGTTGTAAGCTCTCCACGTACCTGTAGCCGCGACCAGAAGAATTTCTTGCTGCTGATCTTTGCGGGGCAAAACAAAGAAACCATGCTCCTGCTCTCGATGCACGTCGCCTTTGCTTGCCACACTCGTGACAATATAGAATCCTGCTGGTGCATCATCGGGAACTCGCCATGTCTGGCTCTCAGGCCAGTCGCAACCCCGCTCGTAAAATCGATCGCGGAGACCCACTGATTTCCCACTTATGCCTTCTAGGTGAGCAAGTTTCTGCGGCCTGATACCATCGCGAACGATACTAATATCGAAACGCTCTGCGGTGGTGCTGGTGTGGAATCGCACCGTCTCGCCAGGCCGGTATGACATTCGGTCTGTATATGTAAATACTTCTAGATAGGCGGGGTCCTGGAATACAGTCTCATAGTACAAAGTCTTCACCCCATCGAGACCCTGTCGCCTAGGAACAAAATTAGATGGCATCTGTTCGGGGAGTTCGGCGCTCACTTTTTTGCTCACCACTTTCCTCATAGCGTTCTCGTCTGCTCATCGCACATGACAGGCCTTGTCATGCGTGAATGCAATTCACATTGCTGGAACCCTCACTCAACGCGCCAGCAGGCAGCCATATGCTTTGGTCCTACCTCGACGGCAGGCGGTTCCTCTTGCCGGCAGCGATGGAAGGCGAGCGGGCAGCGGGGATGGAAGCGGCAGCCTTTCGGGATGTGGGCAGCGCTCGGCACCTCGCCCTGAAGGGCCGGCAACTCACGGCGGTGGGCATCCGGGCGGACCTTCGGCGTGGCGTCGCGCAGCGCGATTGTATAGGGATGGCGCGGGTTCAGCGTGATCTCATCGGCCGTACCGATCTCGACCAACCGTCCAAGATACATGACCGCGATTCGGTCGGCGATCAGCCAGGCGACCGGCAGGTCGTGGGTGATGAAGAGAAGCGCCAGGTTCCGCTGCGCGCGGAGTTCCGTGAGGACCTGGAGGATCTGCGCGCGGATCGATACATCGAGCATCGACACTGGCTCGTCAGCGACGATGAGCTCGGGCTTCACCGCCAGCGCTCCGGCAATCACGACCCTCTGGCGCTGTCCGCCCGAAAGCTCGTGCGGAAAGCGAGCAAAGAACTCGGCCGGAGGATTGAGCCCGGCAGCTGCTAGGGCCTCGCTCACCCGCTCGGTGAGCTGATGGCTGTTCTCCACCAGCTTGAGCGAGCGCAGCGGCTCGGCCACGACGTCGAACACGGTGTGCCGCGGGTTGAGCGCCTGATAGGCGTCCTGGAAGATCATCTGCACCCGACGCCGATACGGGCGCAGCGCCTTGAAGCCTTGCGCCGAGGTCATGTCACTGCCCTCGAACAGCAGCCTTCCGCCGGTCGGCTGCACCAGCTTGGTGACAACACGGCCGAGCGTGGTCTTGCCGGAGCCAGACTCTCCGACGACAGCGACGATCTCTCCACGGCCGACAGTGAGGTCGATCCCGTCGACCGCGCGCACCCCGCCGCTCTGCCGCCCCAGCAGGCGGTCGAACACACCGCCCTGTATCGGGTAATGGACTTGAAGGTCCTCGAGACGCAGGACTTCAGTACCGTCGCGCATGGGCCGAGACCTTCTCTAAAGGCTGCACATGGGAGTGCAGGTGACAGGCCACGCATCCCCGCTCGGTCCTCTCGAAGTCGGGGATTGCAGCCGCGCAGATATCCATGGCGGAGGGACATCGGGGGTGGAAGGCACAGCCCGACGCGCGGGTCTGAAGATTGGGGGGATCGCCCGGGATTGATTGGACCGCCCGGTTGCCGCTCGCCGGATCCGGGATCGACGCGATCAGCAGCCGGGTATAGGGATGCCGGGGTGCGGCGAAGATATCGGCCACGCGGCCCTCCTCCACGATGCGACCGGCATACATGATCATCACCCGATCGCAGGCCTCGGCCACCACCGAGAGGTCGTGGGTGATCAGGACGAGACTGAGGTTGAGCCGCGCCCGCAGCTCTCCCAGCAGCTTGAGGATCTGCGCCTGGGTGATGACATCGAGCGCTGTCGTCGGCTCGTCGCCGATGACGATCGACGGGTCGCAGGCGAGCGCCATGGCGATCATCACCCTCTGGCGCATGCCACCTGAGAGCTCGTGCGGATAGGCCGTGCCTCGATCGGCCGGGATACCGACGAGATCGAGCAGTTTTATTGCCTTCGCTCTCGCCTTGTCGCGCGACAGGCCGAGCTTTAACATGCAGGGCTCGGCAATCTGGTGAACGACCCGGTGCACCGGGTTGAGCGCATTCATCGCCCCCTGGAAGATAACCGAGGTCTCGCCCCAGCGGTGGGGCCGCATCGCCACATCGTCGTCGATCGGAAGCTGCTCTCCTTTATAGCGAACCGTACCCGCGCTGACTGCGGCATTGGGCGGCAGCAGGCCGGCGATTGCCATGGCCGTCGTGGTCTTGCCACTGCCGGATTCCCCGACCAGCGCCACGGCCTCGCCGGGCTTGAGCTCGAAGCTCACGTCGCTGATCGCGGGCAATGACGTGCCGTTCAGCCTATAGTTGACAGACAGTCCGTCGAGCGACAGAAGCGGCGCGCTGCCCTTTTGAGCGTGGTCTGTCATGGGATCACCCGCCGACGTGGATTGAAGCTGTCGTCGAGCGCATTGCCGACCAGGACGAACCCAAGCGAGACCGCGAGCACGCAGACGCCCGGCGCCCCGAGATACCACCAGGCGCCGACGCTTGCGGCTCCGGCGCGCTGCGCCAGATAGAGCATTGTGCCCCAGGACGGCTGCAGGGGATCGCCCAGCCCGAGAAACGAGAGCGCCGTCTCGGTATAAATCGCGCCGGCGACGACCAGGGCGCCATTGGCAGCGATCTGGGGCACGAGGTTGGGAAGGATATGCCGCATCATGATACCGAGGTCGCTGCTGCCGACCACGCGGGCCCGATCGACGAACTGACGTTCCCGCAGCGTCAGCGTTTGGCTTCGCACGATGCGCGCGACAAACCCCCAACTCGTCAGGCCGATGACCAGGATGACCACGCAGAGCGAAGGCCGGAAGCCGAGGATCGTTCCCCCACGCCCGAAAACCTCGAGAAACACCGGCGTGATGATCAACGCCAGCACGAAGGTGGGGACGATGAAGAAGAAATCCGTCAGGCGCATCAGCCAGACGTCGATCCGGCCCCGATAGTACCCCGACATCATGCCGATCGCTGTGCCGACGATGAGGCTGATCAGGGTCGCCACCAGCGCGATCGTCAGCGAGACCCGGGCGCCATGGACGACGAGATTGAGCACATCACGCCCGACCTCGTCGGTCCCAAGGATATTCTGGGCATTGGGCGGTGCGAGGAAGTCCCCGGTTGCATTGACCGCCGTCTGCAGCGGACCGACAAGGAGGCGTGGGACCGCCGCTAGCACGACAACGAAGGCAAGGATCGAGAGGCCGATCCGCGCGCCGACATAACCGGTGAACTTGCGCAGGAAGGCTCGGGTCGCACGCAGCCGGACAGGCGCGGCGAGGTTTGTCGCAGTTTCGCTCATTGTCTCACACGAGGGTCAAGAAGGCCGTAGGTCAGATCGGCCACGGTGTTGGCGATCACGATCGACGCGCCGAGCAAGAGGAAGATGCCCTGCAGGACGGGATAGTCCCTTGCGTTGAGCGCCTCTACCGTCAGCCCACCGATCCCCGGCCAGTTGAATACGGCTTCGACCGTGATGGCTCCCGCCACGACATAGCCGAGGTTGAGCGTGATCAGGGTCACGACCGGCAACATGGCATTGCGGAAGGCGTGACGCATCAGCATCTGGCGGCCAGTCAGTCCCTTGGCTCGGGCGGTGACCATGTAGTCTTCGGTCACGACGTCGCTCATCGCGGCCCGGGCGACCAGGACATATTGCCCGCCCAACCCCAGTGCGAGCGTTGCGGCCGGCAGCACGAGATGCCGGAGACGGTCGGCGAGCCAGCTCAGTGCACCCCCTGACCCACCCGTCGGCGAATAGGCTCCGTAGCCGGGAAACCAGCCCAGGGTCGTGCTGAACAGCAGCACCATGAGCATGCCGAGCCAGAACACCGGCGTGGAATAGAGCGCCAGGGAGGTTCCCGTGGTCACGTTGTCGATGGCCCCGCCACGTCGCCAGCCGGCATAGAGGCCGAGCATGACGCCGGAGACGATCGCGAAGAGTTGCGCCACCCCGACCAGGGCCAGGGTGGCCGGCAGCCGCGCCAGGAGCAGGTCGGCAACCTGCTCGCCCCTGAACTGGAAGCTGTAGCCCAGGTTCCCATGGAGCGTTGACCACACGTAGTCAACTGCCTGCTCCGGCAGCGGCTTATCGAGCCCCCACTCCCTGCGCAGCCCATCGATCTGCTGCTCGGTCACGCTCGAACGCGCCCCGGCCAGCAGAAGCTGGGCGGGGTCGCCCGGGATTACTCTGAACAGGAGGAAGTTGAGCGACATCACCATCAGAAGCGTCACCAACGCCCTAAGGAGAATGCGTCCGATGCGTCGGTTCATTGGATGTCTCTTACTTTTCGTTCCGATCGAAGCAAGGAACCCGCCCTCAGACCGGCTTCAGCCGATCGAACGGGAAGTAGGAACTCATCGACACCATTTCATCATCCGGGCCCCACCCTACGAAGCAATCGTTCCGACGACGGGCCTCAAGCACGAATGGGTAAGCCAGCATGAGGTAGGGTGCCTCTGTGTAGATCAGACGCACCGCCTGATCGACCAATTCCTGGCTCTTCTTGAGATCGACCGTGCGCTCAATTTGAGATAGCAGTTCGTCGAACTTGTCACTGGCCCAATAGGAAGTGTCCCGGGCGCTCTTCGCGCTGCCCAGGGTTAGCAGAAGGGAAGGAAATGGCGATAGCCAGCGCGACCCGACATACAGGTCCCAGCCGCCGCCGCCCTTTGCGGGTGAGCCCACCCGGGCCCCGAGTGCGCCGGAGTCGAGCTGCGTCACTGAAACCGGAATACCGATTTGTCCAAGCCAGGCCGCGATCAACTGCACGGCTGCAAGCGGGATTGGCAGGTTGCCTGACTCATTTCCAGAAGTGATCAACTCGAGCTGGAAGCTCTTTCCCTCCTTATCCTGCCGAACGCCATTGCTTTCTCGATAACCGGCCGCATCAAGCTTCCTGCCCGCTTCGGCAAGATCGAAATGGCGTCGGATG
This sequence comes from Mesorhizobium sp. M0244, assembly GCF_040321795.1. Classification (NCBI taxonomy): domain Bacteria; kingdom Pseudomonadati; phylum Pseudomonadota; class Alphaproteobacteria; order Hyphomicrobiales; family Phyllobacteriaceae; genus Mesorhizobium; species Mesorhizobium sp. M0244. The sequence goes on from NZ_JAMYSE010000003.1 coordinate 86,328, forward strand.
TCACTCAGGTCGGAGTAATAGTCGGCGGCCACCGGCGGGATCAGCCCGACGCCGGGATCGGCATGACCGCGATAAGCGCGCTCGACGAGAGCGTTCTGATCGATCGCGTAACCGATCGCGTCCCGAAACGCCGCGTCCTGCAGGGCCTTGGTGCTGCCTGCGCCTTTGCCGGAGGCCGTGTTGAAGGCGAGAAAATCCGTCTGCTCGACGCGCGACTGGCCGACGACAATGTCGGGATCCTTCGAGAGATCAGCCCACTGAGCGGCAGTTAAGCTCAAGCCATAGTTGAGGCTGCCGCTCTTCAGGCCCTGGGCGATCGGATCGGCAGTATTGAAGACGTTGAAAATCATCTCTGCCGTCGCCGGCTGCCCCGTACGGAAATATTTGTTCGGGGTGAGACGGGCGAACTGACCCTGCTGGAACTCGGCAACGATCATCGGTCCGGTACCGACGAGCGGCGCATTGTTGTGGAAGGTGCTGCGCGCCTGAGCGTAACTGATGTCCTTCCAAACGTGCTCAGGAACCATCATTATCCAATTGTCGACTGGCCATCGGGTGGGGGCCTTGGTCACGATCTGCAGCGTCTCGTCGTCGAGGGCCGTGATGGACGCTATGTTCTCCAGACCGCCTGTGTTGTTCCAGCCGACGTTCAGTTCGTCGGGCTGGCCTATGGAACCCTTTAGATAATTGTAGGTGAACGCAGCGTCCCTGGCCGTGGCGGGCTGGCTGTCGGACCATTTCATGCCCGGCCAGATCTTGAAGGTCCACGTAAGCTGGTCGTCGGCAACAGTCCACTCCTTGGCAAACCCCTTCCGATCGGGATGACGCTGGGCATCTACCCCAACCAGAAAGTCATAGGTATACCCAGTCGGCCAGTACGAACCCCATGTGGCGAAGGGGTTCAGCGTGTCGGGAGCGGCGATTGCCCCAACGCGTACCACGCCATCACACGAGGCGGCGAATGCCGCCGACCGGATGACAAAAGGTGCCGCAGATCCGGCCAGGAGTGTCTTCAAGGCCGCACGACGATTGACTGGCATTCTATTCATTCTGTCCTCCCGCTTGGCAACGTTTAGGTTTGTTCTCGCCGCATTTCGAAAGTGCCGTACACTCCGACACGCGTCGCATATGAAATGAATGTTTCTTTGGAACGCGGTTCTACATAGAACCGCTCAAGACTCGGAAAACCCACTGATTGCGTGATCATGGATACGGTCGAGCACATCGGCCAGGTAGGCCTGCGGGTCGATGCGTGCGAGCGTTTCGGCGCCGGGCATCGGCCACCCAATTCTTCCGCAGGGCTCGTTCGGCGGCATTTGTTGTCCATGGCGACGCGGCCGTTTACAAGGAAGAGGCAGAATGAGGGCCAGCGGCTCAGGCCATACCGGAAGGCTTTCGCCAGATCGCTCTTGCCGGAATGCGGGTGAGGTGCGCTTCGATCCAGACGCGGAATGCCTCGACCTTTGCTTGACTGTGCCTTTGACGGGCGGCAAGGCGGACATTGGCAGGCTGACTGCAATGTCGCGCTCGATGTCGAAAAGCGCACCGATACGCGGTCGAGAGCCTCGAGCGCGATCCGGATTTGTTCGAAGTCCAGATATCATGGAAGTCGCGTCGCCAGGCCGCCTCTCGAAAGCGCACACTGCCATCCGCTCCAGGCTCATAAAGCTTGTCGTAGCCCTTGTAACCATCGGCCTGAAGGATGCCACTCGCATACAGGTGGCGGTGGACGTGATCTTCTTTCCAGTTCGGGGCAAAGTAGTAGACCGCGCCCGGCGGAGCAGCGCCCGCCCTGGCAATGCGCAGCCGCAAGCTCAGGATCAACTGATCATGCACTTGCAACGTCCCCGACATCCTCGCATTTTCTGCCCGCAAGGCGGCGATCATCGCCTTCAGCAAGGCAGGATCGTCGGGAAGATTCTCGGCTGTAGTTGGGCGTCGCCAGTCAATCCCTTCCCACAACATCGCCATTTGCGCTGACGTCAGTCGAGCCGTCCCATCGGCCGCTGATGGCCACGCAAAGCGGCCTTTCTGCAAGGTCTTGCAATAAAGACAAAACCCCTGGCCATCAAAATAAAGAAGCTTCAAACGGTCGCCACGTTTGCCCGAAAGGCGAAGACAGCTCCTACCTCGGCTTCTGGCGTACCCTGCGTCAGTGCAGCCAAGCGCTCGATCCCTTTGCGCATCGTTACGCCGCAGGCAAGGTAGACCCGAACGCCAGTTCCCGGTCCGATCATGCTGCCTCAACCGAACGGATCAGCCGCGTCAGAATGACGGTATCGATGTCTTTGTCAAAGCGAAGGTCCCGCCCGCGGCATAATTGCAGTTCGACCATGATGGACATGCCGGACATGTCGACGGGAAGGAACACAGGACCCGCCGACGGCAACAGGAGACCCTTCCTCCTCAGTTCAGCCCGCCGGGTGTAAATCTGCTGCCGCGTCACATCGAGCCGCTGCGCAACCTCAGTTACCGTCGCCCCGTCGACCCCGACCGACATGACGATGTCGAGCTTCTTCTCATCACCCCGCCGCCGACGCCGTATTTGCGACGATCGTTCTCTCCATACTGAAAGCCTGGCATTTCCCCGAGATCGACCGCGTTCACTTCGATGCCAAGACGCGCGACCTTGTCATCAACGGCAAAAACCGCACTTCGTTCGGCAAAGGCTTGCGCGCCATCACGCAGGCAGCGTTTACGATCAGCCTTCTCCAGTATTGCAGGCAATCCGACACCCCGCATCCCGGTTTCGTCGTCCTTGACTCGCCGTTGCTTTCTTACCGGGGCCCGGAAGGGGATGGCGACGATCTAAGCGGCACCGACCTGAATTCACATTTTTTCGAGTTCCTTGCGAAGCTGGAAGACGACAGGCAGGTGCTTATTATTGAGAACACCGATCCCCCATTGGATGTTCAGGCCTCAGAACAAGCGGTCAAATTCACGAAGATCGAAGGCGTTGGCCGCTATGGGTTCTTCCCGGTCGATTCCGCGCCAGCCCCTTAGTCAAGGCTGGTCCTCAGGCTGCCAGCAGCTTGGACATTTGACGCGCCCGGAGAAATTCCGCGCGCTGTGTGCATGACTCTGGTGAAATGACACCCCTGGAAAACCAACGCCCGTTGAAAAACTGTGCGTGGCGTATCCGTTCGGCGAACCTATGTACCTTCTCGAAAGCTGATGCGAATTCAGGTTTTTCGCCATAAACCATATCACCGAGCAGCTTCGCATAGCCCTCGGCGAACTTTGCGTCTTTCGACAAGAGCTCGAACGTACGGAGCGTTTCAGCCTTTGGGTCTGCCTTGTATGCAGGATAGTCGTCAGCACGGCCTTCCGCTTCAGCCTTCATCGTTTGTAAAGCGATCGCGGCCGCCTCATCCGCATCATAGTGTCCGTCCATGCGTGACAAGTCGTAGACGTGACGAACAAGGGTGTAGTCGAAGTTTCCCAGCCCTGACAAAGCCAAACCGGCTCGACGCCCAAGCGCAACGAACTTGTCCGCTGCAGTTTCGACCAGTCGTACGCACGCGACATCTGTGGCCTCGGCAGCAGCGCGATTGGCTTCAGCGACAAAGGATGAGACCGAACGCTTTTCAGGTGCAGTGCAAATAGGAAACGCGGAGATTTCGATCTTGATCTCCGGGCGCAAAACACCCTCTCCCCTGGCGATGGGCTCATAGGGCAGATCGTACCGGACGTATCGGTCGTTCTGCTTGACCGAGTAGTGGCCCCCTACCGCGAACCCAGCCGCTTCGAGCCTATCGTTCACCTCGCCCCGTAGACGCTTGAGCGCGCCGCGCGAATTGGCCTTTTCGCTTACGACGCGCAGGTCTATGTCCTCGGACATCCGTTCGAGCAGCCGATAGGCGCGCCCAAGCGCTGTTCCCCCACCGAACGCCATACTCAGTCCATCTACCTGCACATCGTGTATGGCAGCCAAGGCCCGAACGACAAACCAGTCCTTCTCGACCAGAGCCGGCGAAGGAAGGCGAAAGAATTCCTGCACCTCCAGAAGAGTTTTCTGGTCCGGCCTATCGTTCAACCCGAAGCTCCACGCGGCCATCGGTTAACCGTCGGCTGAACCGCGCTTTGACTTTCACTGTCGGGTTCACTGGGATCTGAGTGGAACGGCCTTCATTGTAGGCTTTTGTGCTTTCACTCTGCTCCCAAGGCACACCAAGCTTGTTAAGTGCCTGAAGTGCCGCGCTGTGGAAGCCGTTGGAACTGGAGACCATGAGCCGGCCCGATATGCGCGATCGCATCGCGCGGGCGTAGACACCGTAACCCAGCTTCATCAAAGCCCCATCATGGACCAAGGACCTGAGCGCGCGTAGAACCTGGTCCTCACCACTGAGATCAGCGAAATCTCGCGGAAGAAAGACATCGGTCTTTTTCGTTCTTGTGACGCGGCTCTGGATTTTCTGTTTCAATGTCTTCGGCTGGTGCATGGTCAACTTCTTTCTGCAAACACCCGACACACATATATGCAAAAACCCGACACGAGACAAGAGCTCGTGGCAAATCGGCCCTTCAGGTCGTCTAATCGAGCTCGTTCCGGGCGACCATTTCAGCGTCCCATCGGCCGCGGCACTGCAATGGGTGTATCTAACGGTTCATCCGTACGACGCCTCCGCGCAGATGGCGAGTATGCGGAAACTCGCCGATCACACACAAAGCTGGTGACCTCTCGGCACGGCTTGACAAGCTCGAACGCGAGACGTTCGTCGATCTTCGCAAGGAACGCTTGTTTGACAAGAAGGGGAGCATAAAAAAGTTGGGGCATCACGCGGCCATTTTCGCCTCGTTCGGTGGTGGTCGCCGTTCTTGACACCAGCGTTGGAAGTCGCTGTCGAGCGTGTCCGTCGAGGACGCGGGTTCGCAGTTGCATGAGAAGGTGAACGCCGCGCGGCGTCCAATGCATCTGCTGCTTCTTGGCGAAACGCTTCGCAATCACCTGGTTGACAGTAGACTCGACGAAGGCGGTCGAAACCACCTCGCCATAGCGGTGCCGCTCGGCGTAATTCGGAATGAGATCGGCGTTGTTGCTGATGTAGCGGCTGAACTCCTCCAGATATCGCCGCAGCTTGCGTACCTCTGGTGGTGGGTCGCGGATCAGATCGAAGCCATCGCTGAAAGCCTCAATCAGCTCAAGCGCTCAGCCGACGTTGCCGTGCCACAGATAGTGCCTCATGCTTTCGAGGGTCGCGACAGCCGCAGGCGCTGCGGCGCTGAGCGGCGGTGGCAGGCCGCGGGCCATCTGCTGGAGCGCTGTAATGCGCATGGTGATGGGGAAATAGTCGAGAACATGCTCCTCATTGGGGCGCATGTAATATTGAAGGTCTCCCAGATTGCAGGCGCCATCCGACATGAAGGTCACTTCCTGGTTCATCGCGACGCCTTGACCGACCAAAAGCTCGTGTAAGCGGCGCTTCGGCTTTTCGTCGTGCCCGGCCACAAAGCCAAATCGCCGCACCGGCCCGTCCTCGGGCACAGACTTGCCGACAATCACCTCGAAATTCGTCGGTCTGTCGGTCCAACTGCGCACATAGCCGCCATCGATCCCAATCTTTGCAGTCAGCCCTTGGTGAGCCCCGACAGTTCGCGTTTCAGAGCCGCATTCACCTCACGCCGGCTGAAGCGCTCGGGTTCGAAGGTGCGCAGCGGATCATCGTCCTCGAACTCCTCATCTTCCCCACGAAGTAGCCGATCGATGTCGCCGAAGCGGAGCCGACCGAGGAGCGCCGCATAGCCTGGTGGGCCACCAATACCTTCGGGCGGGCCGGCACGCGCGCCAGCGATGCAGACCGGATAGACCTTGCCGCCCTCCCGCTCATGCTTGGCCTCAACCCGGATCTCGTGTTCCCACAGATCGCCGAAATCATACTCGTAGACTCGTAGAGGATTCTCTGGCGCACGCGCAGTTGGAGATCGGCGAGTGTCACCTCGCGGCCCGCCGCGTCGTGGCTGAGCGTTCGCCGGTCCAAGTCGTACCATAATGCCGGCCGTGCAGCTTGAAAGCATGCAGATGACAGTCCTCCCAGCCCAAGGCGATCTGGATTGTTCGGTGCAGCGCGTAGAGTGTCATTTCTTCCGGAACGAGCAGCCGGCGCGATATCATCGGCGAGATTCGTCGCAAGCTCACTTGGAGTTGATACACTTCGGAATTTGCAACACCGGACATGGCCCTCAGGCTAACGCAGAGCCGACGAGACCCCCAACTTTTTTATGCTCCCCATTCGCCTCCGACAACGACAGACCGAGATCCCCGGCGCCCTTCGTCACCTTCACCAGATCGGCGACGGTTTCGGTTGCGATCGTCTCCCCATCGTCAACCATAATCTCCAGAACCAGCCGCGCCCGCATCTCATGTCCTCGCAATGAGTTTTCCAGAATGACCGGAGTGGAGAACTGATTGCGCCCATGACGCCCGTTTCTCCTCTGCGGCCTGCCGGAAAGGCTGATAAAGACCGTCAGTTAGCAATCCGAAAAGCGTCTGGTAAACCGGCATGACCTCGATTAAGGCAGGCCGCAAATGCCGTCCCAGGCATTGCTTTCGAGCATCAACATTCGCGGTGATGATGCCGCCCTCCTGGCGGCCAATCTTCTTTCGAAAGATCAGGTCGCCAGGCTCGTCACATCTGCTGGTGCATGAGGATCAGATGTTCGCTCTGCCGCAGGCGATCATTCACTTTCCGCCGCTCGAACGACTGGCCCAGCAGAGTAGCTCGGCCTTTGATCCGAAAGAGCAATTCCTGCAATTCCCAGCGCGGTCCGAATCATCGAGGACCGCAAGGGACCGGGTGTGGCCGATTTCCGTGATGAATTCCAATGCTGTGGCGAGATCCTCATGGAGGTCAGGCCCGAGCGCAGGCTTCCGGTCCACCACAATCCTCAGGCGGACAGTTGCCGTCGCCGCCCGTACACGCCGGAAGTGAGCGCCGTGTTTGACAGGCCGGCGCTCCTCTAGCCGGACCTCGTGCTCCCAGGGGATGTTGAAGTCGTACTCGTACGGGAACCGGCTGCCGTCACGCAGTTGCAGATTGCCAAGTGTGATAGCTGGAGAGCGGGCGCCCGTACCGCACCGTGTGAATGACGAACTGGTAAAGGTGTATGCCTTCCCATCCCATCGCGACCTGAAGGACGCCATGAAACTCGCGTAGCGTCATCGTCGAGGGAACCTGAACCGTACGCCACATCATCGGGTTAACGTCCTTCAGCCAGATGCGGAATTGCAGGATGGAAATCTCAACCTCCGACGCTGCCGCCTCTCCGGCAGGTTTCGTCACTGCCCGTTTTTGCCCTCTTCACGCTCGCCAATTCCGTAGAGATTCAATGGCGGCGACATATTCCGTTCTAGCCCGCCCCACAATTCCTCCATGCTCCCCAGGGACGCGCCTGGAGGACACGATGATGGGGCAGAGTTGGCGAGTTGGTCGAGGTTGATTCAGGAAGGGCAAACTTGAAGCGCGAAGCAGGCCAAGCAATGTAGGGACGAGCCAGATATGCAAACCACTCGTAGAAGTTGCCATTGACACTGCGGTAAGCGCACATAGAATAGCGTTCCAGTTGCTTGGGCATTCCAAGCACTATGTAGGTGTTTGGCGGCTGATCAGCGAAGGTGTCAATACCTTCGACGACCAGAAGCCGTCCGAAAGCCAATGTTGCCTCACTGGGCGACGACGAGACTATATCAACAGCAAAACTAGTAAATGTGGTTCAAACAACCTTAGGGGATTAAAGTTGTATAAACGCGATGTCTTACTTCCTTACGCTGGGTTCAACACGATTTTCCGGGCGCCCCAAGGGGATTTTATTGATTTAAAACCTGGAGATGTGGCAGTGGTAGGCGTGCCGTGGGATATTACCGGTCTGTCGCGGCAGGGAACCCGGTTCGGGCCAGCGGCTATTCGCCAGACATCCTCGGTTCTCTCCACTTGGTTCGAGAATGACGCGCCAACAGACGATCTGATTAACCTAGACACTGGTTTGATCATCAAGACTACCTACAAGGCTCGGCTGCTGGACTTGGGTGACTTGAACCTGTACCCGACGGACATTCAGAAAACCTCTCGGTCGATTTCCGACGGCGTGGCCGAAATTGTCCGGAAAAGCGCCTTCCCAGTGATCCTAGGCGGAGATCACTACATTACGTATCCTGCCTTTCGCGGTGTGGCCGAAGCATTGGGCGAGAGGGGAAAGAAGCCCCGCCTAGGCTACCTCCAGCTCGATGCCCACTTCGACCTTGAGCGCGACAACACGCTCATGGGCAAGTACAACAACGGCACCATGGCCCGGCGTATTTCGGAGATGGCCGAAATTCGGCCGGAGAACATGGTTTGGGTGGGCCCTCGGGGCTATGCCGTAAAGGAGAACATCGACTGGGCCAACAGCAACGGCGCTACCTTTATCACGGCCTTGGAAGTGGCCCGCCGGGGCATCAAGGAGTCGATAACCCGGGCCATCGAAGCTGCCAGCAAGGGCACCGATGGCATTTACATCACCATTGATATCGACGTTGTGGATCCCACCATGGCACCGGGTAATGGGGCGATCGCCTTCGGAGGCATCACCCCGATGGAGTTGCTCGAGGCGGTGGAGTTGCTGAAAGAGGCCCCCGCTGTCGCCTTCGACATTGTGGAGGTTGCGCCTAAGTTCGACCCGACCGGCGTGACGGAGCGCCTGGCTGCGCAGGCTGTGCTCAACTTTGTCGCTCCCCGCGTTTTTGCAGATTGACAGTCAGTGTGGGTGTGAACGCGTAAACAAGGAGTTTTGCCAGCCTTTCGGGAACAAAGTGATCCCGAAAGGCTGCGCCATACCCGTAATCACCGCTATTTCTGGCTAGTCATTTACTGTGTAATTCCCAACCAGAGTTGTTTCAGTTCAAATCGCATCGCACGGGCGGTTGTTGTCGCTGTAATGGCCTCATAAATCTCCGGACACGATCTCCCACTTGTTAAGTGTGCGAGGTAATGTGCCCATTATGACCAGTCACAATTCCAAAATAGAAATCCTGCCCGGACCGAGCGCAAGGAGGCCGGTAACTTCTCCGGGGTCGGCCACGAATTGTTAGCACCCGCGGGTCCGTCAGCATCGCTTTTGTTGCGGGGAAAGTGACGTGATGGAGTGGACGATCTCGATCGCGAGGAAAAACGCGCTTGGCGATGTCTGTCGGCAAGAAGTTCGGATTGAGAAGAGCGACGAATGCTTGCTCGACGGTGATATCGGCCTGTCGATCGACGACGGCCAGAAAATCGTGACGGCCCTGCAGAGCGCGGTCGTGAACCACGAGGCGGAGACCTATGCCCTTTTTCGCCGGGTCTGCCCCGATTGCCACATGTTTCGGCCGGTCAAGGACTACACGATGCGCCGAATTCGAACGGTCTTTGGCACTGTGAGGTTCGCAATGCACGATGGATGCTGTGCCAGGGATGTCACCCAAGGAATGGTAGCCGCGTTCGCGCCGCTGAAGGAAATCTGTCCGGATCGGGTAACGTCCGAGCTGATGGAACTGACGGCGCGACTGGGAAGCATGATGCCGTACCGGCAGGCCGCCAGCGTGCTCGCCGAATTCCTGCCCATCGAACCGACCAAGACGCACGCGACCGTGCGAAAGCGGACCATCAAAGTCGGCGAGCGGCTCGACGACCAGATCACTGAGGAAACCTGGCGCCCGAGAATGAAGATGGAGGAACGACATCAGCTTGAGATGCAGCTTCCTGGTGATCGACGCAAAGAGTTCGTCATCAGCATCGATACGGCGCACGTTCGCAGTGCCGATCCCAATTCAGCGCGAAACTTCGAACTCGTCGTGGCCAGATGCGGTCGCGGAGGTCGGGGGGAAGTCGGTGGCCGCTACTTTGTCACCGCCAACACTGACCAACCTGCGATACGCGATGGAGCGCTCCACGCTCTTCGGGAAGAGGGGTATTGCGGCTTTGGGGATGTCACTGTGATCTCGGACGGCGCCGAAATCCTGAAGCGGCTTCCGCGCGCCATGCCGAAACCGACGACCCACATCATCGACTGGTTCCACATCGCCATGAAGATCCAGCCCATGCAGAAGATCGCTGATCACGTGATCCGATCCAGTCTCGTCTTCCTGAAATACTTCCGACCATCGGCTCCACAGCCTCGGGTCTCAGCTCCTCACCTACGTCCGTTCGAACCGCAGTGCGATCGTGAATTACGGAAAGCGCTACCAAGCCGGACTTCGCGTGGCCACGACCCTTGCCGAGTCGGCGGTCAATTCTGTGATCGCCAAACGCATGGCCAAGAGGCAGCAGATGCGCTGGTCTCTACACGGTGCTCACATGCTGATGCAGGTTCGGACAGCCGAGATGAATAGTGAGCTTCGCGACCGACTGCGGGCACGATTTCGAGCACCAGAGCCGCGCGTGCCCTCACTATTCAAGCCCAAACCGCCCCTACTGTGCGCCGCGTAACCCCGGAGAAGTTACCGGTCTCAAAAAACGTATGCAGCACGAAATTCCTCATCCGTCCGTTCCAACGATGCTTGCCCCGCTTCGGAACCAGGTGTTTCGTTCGGATCTGGATATCTACACAGATATCCAGCCTGGGATGGCTCGTGCGGCAGGGCGAGCGGCGCCAAGGTTGCGGTTGTCGCATCGCGACCGGACAGCGCCGACTGCATGGCCTTTTGCCTGCCGCTCACGACTTCCAATGCGCCTGGAAGCAACCGCAGTGTGGCGCGAGGCCTTGTTGACCGATGCCGGCTGCGAGCGCGCGGGACGAGCCGCTGACTGGCAAACGGTCTCTTGGCGAATACTTGTCAACGGTGTACAGGCCTCGCCATAGCTGGGTTACCTTTGTTGAAGTTCGGAACATGACGTTGAAGCAAACAAGGCTTCTCGCTAGCGACGTGACATCAAGGGCCCTCGCTGTTCTGCTCTGCGAGGCGCGGTCGTCGGCCGCTCGATCGTAAGTGTAGTGTGGGGAGATTGGTCGCCGTCGTGCAGTGCGAACAACCGCTCACCCAGTTCTTTGTCCGCGGCGGTGAGGCGGTGATGCATACGAAGATAATCTGTCCACGTCGGCGTCCGGAACGTCTCAGTCCAAAGGTTGGGGGGTTTGCAAATTGCGCTGAAGCGTCCAGTTTCGCGCCCCCGCCCGGCTTTGAACGCGGCGCCTCTCGCGCATGCAGTCGAGAAAGGCGTCCACATCCTGCTCGGCTATGGCGTAGTCGAGTTTGATGATGATAGGTCCGCTTCGGGGCTTCAGCTCGAGCGCAAGGGACGGTGCCATGAATTCCGAGATCTCCTGATCGGATTCTTCCCATGGCCGTATCGGCAGGACGGTCCCGGCGGCGGCAACAACCAACAGAGCCGCTGCAGCACCCTCCAAGGCCAGGGTAAGGGAGTGACTTTCGGCAACACTGCCCCAGATCCAGCTGCCCGCGGCCATCCCGCCTTGAGCCAGGGCATAGTAGATTGACAGTGTCCGGCCGACGACCCACCTCGGGCTTTCCAACTGGATACACACGTCGGTGCCGGTCCAGGTGAGGAGCCAGCCCGCGCCGCCGAGGACCAGCGCGATAGCGGCAATGGGAAGCGAGGAGGTCAGAGCAAGCGACAGACAACACACGGCGCAGGCGACAGCGGCCAACGCAATAAGCCGGTCCTGAGACACGATGCGTCTCAGGTTGCCGCTGCCGAAGCCGGCTGCGAACGCACCCATGCCAAAGGCGGCCAAGAGAATGCCATAAGTGATGGGGCCTCCTTCCAGGTGATCGCGGACTACGAGAGGCAGCAGCGCGAGGATGGAAATGCTCGCCAGCCCGAACAAAGTTCCGCGCGCGATTGCCGCTTTGATCTCGGAGGACATCGCCGTGAAGCGCACTCCGTCATGAATCGCCGTAATTATTCGCTCGCGCGGGAGCGACGAGGAGCGGACGCGCCATTTGGAGCGGGTTATGGCGGCAATCGGAACCAGATCGCTCACGGCCGCCACAGCGAAAGCGGCAAGAGGTCCGAAGAAAGCGACAATGACGCCGCCGAGGGCGGGGCTGGTGCTGCGCACGATGTTGTATCCGACCGACATCAGCGTCACTGCGGCGGGAATATCGCGCTTTTCCAAGAGATCGCCGACAGACGCGTGCCAAGCCGGATCATTCAGGGCAAAGCCGCATCCGGCCAAAAAACCAAGCCCCAGGATCAGCCATGGGCTCACAAAACCCAGCCCAACCGAAATCGCCAGCGTTGCTGAGGCCAATGCCAACAGGCAGTGGCCGGCCAGCATCACTCCGCGTCGGCTGTAACTGTCGGCGATCGCGCCCGCGAGGATCGATAGGAAGAACGCCGGCAGTGTGGACGATGCCTGGACGAGCGCGACCATCAGATCGGAGGGCGAGATCGTGGCCATCAGCCAGCTAATGGCTGTGGTTTGCACCAGCCACCCGAGGCTTGAAATTTGTGTCGCGGTGCAGATCGCACGAAACGGCGGGCTTCGAAGAGGGGCTAGAGCCGTCGAGCAAGTCGGATGCGAATTTTTTCGCTGCATGACGTGTTGCTAATCCTGCGGTAGATCACAACTCCGCTAAAAATCGTTGACGTCACCACGTGTTTACATCAAACGTTTTAGAACGTCGGAACCGTAGTGAGATCGCTCTTCTCGCCGATCTTTGATCAACCCCAATCCAGTTGAGGACTATATTCGAACAACTTCATAATGGACTTTAGCTCAAAAATTTTCCGAAGGGACGGCAATTAAGCTCAAACTATCTTTTTCGATGCCAATGGTCATAAGTAAGCCTGTAAAGTACTTGGCGTCTCAAGGGATCATCTACTCCCTTGAGCGGATGATCAAAGTCGTCCTTTGGATTGTGGGACATGCCTATGCGCTCCATAACCCGGCGAGAGGCAGTGTTCTCGACCGCAGCAATGGCCACGACTTGGTTCAGCTTTGCCTTTTCGAAACCGAAAGCGACTACGGCAGCGGCGGCTTCGCTTGCATATCCTTGTCCCCACTGATCTGAAGCTACCCTCCAATACATTTCAACCGCCGGTGTAAAAGGGGCTTGATAGCTTACATTGACCAGCCCGCAAAAGCCGATGAACCCGGGGGCTTCCAGACGCTCCATAGCAAAAAGGCCATAACCGTATCTTTCGAAGTGCTCACGTTCGGATTTTATCCACGCATCAATCGCGGCCCGATCGACGAATCTTCCAAGGTACTGTCCGGCCTTCGGATCTTGAACGAGTCGAGCAATCAGTTCGACGTCGTCATCTCTCCATTTGCGTAGCAGCAGGCGTTCTGTTCGCAGTTCCATCGTTGCTTTCCCTTGCGCTGCAAGCGCCACGCCGTTCCAGTCGTGCGCATCTCGATGACGGCCGCACGACTTACATCAGAATTCACATTGCCCAGTAGTTTTGCCGAAACCGTAGGGGTGATTTCAAAATCATTCCTCTACAGCGCCAAGAAATGCCACAAGGTTGTTGCCAAGTTCTGCGCAGGGATAGCCGCCTTCTTGCAGCATGGCGACAGGCCCGCTGAAGCGGTTGATGGTGCTGGCAGCTTTTCGAAAGCCATCCGTGCTGACGTCAAACACGCTGAGTGGGTCGCCACGATAGGCATCGAGCCCAAGCGCAATAATCAGCACGTCCGGTCCGAAGTCTGCAACTCTTCGCATGCCCACGGCGATTGCATCCACGAACGCGGCATCATCGCTGCCGGGTTTCAACGGAAGATTGAGATTGAAGCCTTCCCCCGCGCCCGAACCAGTTTCGTCTGCATAGCCGCTGAAGAACATGGGAAACCCATCAGGATCGGCATGGACGGATACCGTCAGAACGTCGGGGCGGTCGTAGAAGATTTGCTGGATGCCATTTCCATGATGAATATCGATGTCGATAATTGCGACCCGCTGCGCGCCCGAGCCCCTCAGGGACTCGGCTAGCACAGCCACATTGTTGAGATAGCAAAATCCCCAGGCCATCTCCGTGCAGGCGTGGTGACCTGGAGGGCGGCAAAGCCCATAGGCACGACGCTCACCCTGCCTAATGAGATCACCGACGTTGAGGGCCACATCGACACTCGATCGAGCCGCTGCCCAGGTCCCGCGACTAATCGGGCACGCCGTGTCGGCCTGATGAAAACCGGCGCGCGCAACGATATGGCTGGCATAGTGTGAGGCAAAGCGATTGGGGTGCGTGTTGGGGACGATTTCCGCGCCGGCATTAGGCAGCGCCAGCCATTCCTCGATGCCATTTTCAAGAAAATCGAGGTAGCGCGCAGTGTGAACCCGCGCCAGAGCATGGCCATCCCTATGTTGCGCCTCGAGCGCCTCGTGGCCGGCGGCGGTCGCCGACGAGAGCAACATATCAGCACGCTCCGGCCGCTCGGGGCTTTGGACCAACTTGCCACGATGAATGAACGTTTGCGGATTGTGACTGCGGTGGTTCTCGGAATATACGACCTTCATCTTTCTAGCCTCTTGAACTACACTGTGGCCCCGAGAACCCAAGGAGCAAATTCGTCTGCACCAAAATCGAACTGTTCGCTCTTCGTGCGTTCCCCTGAAGCCACGCGCAGGATCAGATCGAAGATTCGCTTGCCGCATTCCTCCACGGTTTCACCCCCGCTGAGAATCTCGCCGCAGTTGACGTCCATGTCGTCCTTCATACGTTCGTACATGGGCGTGTTCGACGCTAGTTTGATAGACGGTGTCGGCTTGCAGCCAAACACACTGCCCCGTCCGGTGGTAAAGCAGATGAGATTTGCGCCGCCTGCCACCTGGCCGGTCGCCGAAACGGGGTCGTAGCCAGGGGTGTCCATGAACACCAGACCTGGGCCCTTGACGTTTTCGCCATATTTCACGACGTCGACCAGGTTTGTTGTGCCACCTTTGGACATCGCTCCGAGTGACTTCTCAACAATAGTACTGATGCCACCAGCCATGTTCCCGGGGGAGCGATTGTCGTTCATGACCGCGCCTTCGCGCTTGAAGTAAGCATCCCACCAGTCCATGAGAGCGATCAGCTTCTCACCCACTTCGCGCGACAAGGCCCGGCGCGTAAGCAGATGCTCGGCGCCAAAGGTTTCTGGAGTTTCGGATAGAATTACTGTGCCGCCGTGCCGCACCAGAATGTCGCTCGCCGCTCCCAAAGCCGGGTTCGCCGTCACACCCGACAAACCGTCTGATCCACCACATTGGAGTCCCACGATCAGTTCGCTCGCAGGAATAGGCTGCCGGGCGACCTGGTTAGATTCCTGGAGCACATTCCGGACAAATTCGACCGCGGCTTCAGTGGTCTTCCGGGCACCGCCCATGGTCTGAATGTCCATGCTGCGAACCCGGCCTGCCAGCCGCTGGTCCTCGAGCAGACCGCCGATCTGATTAACCTCGCAGCCCAGCCCTAGAACGATGACATGACTGAAATTAACGTGCCGAGCATAGCCACCCAACGTGCGGCGCAGCACGTTCAATGGCTCGCCTCCCGTCATGCCGCACCCTGTCTTATGAGTGAGCGCCACTACACCATCCACGTTCGGGAATTCAGCGAGCGGGTCCGCGCCTGTGAATGGATTTCTCTTAAAGACCTCGGCCACGGTGTTTGCAACATGGCTGCTGCAGTTCACGCTGCTAAGCACTCCCACATAGTTTCGGGTCGCGGCTCGCCCATCCGCGCGACGGATCCCCAGGAATGTAGCCGGGGTCTTGACAAAATCAGTCTGGTGAGCCGCAGCGCCGAAGGCGTAATCTTTTTCGAACTCGCCGAGCGCCATATTGTGGAGATGAACATGCAGTCCAGGCTCTATGTCCTTCGTCGCATATCCGATGATCTGACCGTAGCGCAGGACCGGTTCGCCTAACCTGATCATTCTGATCGAGATCTTGTGCCCCGCAGGGATAGCGCTCTTCGCGACAATATCGCCATCCACCATCTGCCCCGGAATCAGTGCACGTCGAGCGATGGCAACATTATCGCTTGCGCGCAGTACTAGTACCGAACTGAGCTGGGCTTGTTGAACATCGCTTTGCATCGTTGATCCTGCCTGATTGTGAATCGAGATCGCACCAGAGTGTTGACAAGTACCGGCCGGAATATCACCGATAGCCTTTGGCCCCGGAACGGCCCAAAATTCTCACTGCTGCCGTTCAGGCCGCCCGACGACGCTCAGACAGCGAGGCCATCGTCTGCTGGATGACGGACACCACCCGCGCACGCTCTTCTGCGACCAAAGGCAACCGTGGCGCGCGTGTCCATTCGGGCGCCCCGTAAACGAGGTGCTCCGCCAGTTTTATGTACTGCACCAGCTTTACGCTGGTATCCAAGTGGAACGCAGGTGTCATAATGCGGTACAGCTCCCGAGTCTCCGAAAACTTTTCAGCGCGCCCTAGCTCGAATATTCGAACGCATTCCTCGGGCCATGCGTTGGTCATACCGGAAACCCACCCAGTGACGCCCAAGGCGAGGCTCTCGAGTATCAGATCGTCCACGCCGCAAAACACTGCGAAGCGATCGCCGAAGGCATTGTACAGATCCGTCACACGGCGAATGTCCCCGGATTCCTCTTTGATACAAACGATCTGATCGACGTCCTCAAGTGTCCGCAGGATCTCCGGGGTCACATCAACCCCGTAAGCGATTGGATTGTTGTAAATCATAATTGGAAGATCGCAGCCGTCGGCAAGGCGTCTGTACCATGCAACGGTCTCGCGAGCGTCTGATTTGTAGGCAATGCTTGGGAACGCCATCAGTCCTTCCGCACCGAAGGCCTGGAACTTTCGCGCGGTACTCACAGCCGACTCGGAGGCAACTTCGGCAAGGCCGGCAAGGAGCGGCACACGCCCGCCCACTACTTCCTTGGCAGCGCGAATGACGGTCTCCTTTTCGTCGAGCGTGAGAGACGCGTTCTCTCCTAACATCGGAAGAACAATGAGACCGGAGACGCCACTCTGGACAAGTCTCTCTATGCTGCTCTGCGTTGCCGAAAGGTCGAGCTCGCCTTGTTCATTCAGCTTCGTGGTTACTGCTGGGAATACGCCTGCCCAGATCGCCATTAGCCTGACCCCACGTGCGCCTCGTCGAGGCTTTTGATCACAGTATTCTTTATGGAACAATGTTCTATTAAGTGATTGGGCGGCTTCTGTCAATGGCAGATCAGCTGTTGCCACTGCAACTGCTATAAGTTTGAGCGGCATCGGGAGCCCGGATGGACGGAGATGAAGCAACTGATCAAGGATCATCGGGGTATTGAAGGAGCGACAGGCGGGATTTCTTGAGGGCGGGGCTGTGCCGCAAACACGAGGCCTCTCAGACGACTTCCCCAAACTGGCGCGGCCCCTACGGCGGTGGGGAGATGTCGGACGCCCGGCTGCTGCAGAGCCCTGAGGACGGACCGCAGGCTGAAGAAGTGGAAAGTTGCTAGCGAAATCGATGCTGAAGCAATGCTGAAGGGAGCGTTGGAGATTCTAAGGCCAAGGACAAAGAAGCGCTTCGTGTCCTGAGCAATCGGCCGGCTGCTGATGATCATCTCCGACGACGGTGTCAAACGGCCCTTTAATTGCGGGTAGTTGTCAATCCGGATCTCGCATTGCCATCGCCGGGGTCATGGTCCTTTCCGAGGTCGAGTGCCTCATGATGATGTTCGGGTCGGGCGCCTCAACGTTTCCAACGAGATGCAGATGAACTGCTGTCAGCCGTTTGACCGAGGTCGCCGCAACCACCGTCCCGGCGGGGACATCACGAGCTCCGGAAACGGGCCCGCGAATTAGGTCGAGTTCGGATCTGCTATGCCATCTTTTCGCTACCCCACTCAAAGCTTGTGCCGTCGACCCAGAGGCAATGAAGCAGAACCGCGATCTTCCGTGCGACCGCCACCTCGATCGCGAAGGAGGCCCTCGAGCGGGCAGGTATTCACGGCTATGCGCACCACGGCGCGCACCTCTTCCGCCACAGCCTTGCGACCGACCTGCTGCGGTCGGGGGCCAGCTTTGCTGAGATCGGCCAGTTGCTTCGTCACCGGAGCATCGACAGCACGAGGATCTATGCCAAGCTCGACATCGAGAAGCTGCGCGAACTGAGCCTACCGTGGCCGGGAGGTGCCCAATGAGCCGTCTTCGAACAGCGCTCGAGCGCTATGTGGGCATGCGCCAGGGGTTGGGATACAAGTACCACGGGCCCGCTCGACGGTTGTCGGATTTCGTCACCTTCATGGAGGCTCGCGGCGCCGAGACCATCACCACGGCGCTGGCAATGAAGTGGGTGACGTTGATCGGCCGACAACCGAGTTGGTCCATCCGCCTGACCGATGTGCGCTGCTTCGCTCAGCACCTCGCTCATTTCGACCCCATGACGGAAGTGCCACCTCAAGACGCTGTGCCGCCGGCGCGGCGGGCAAAGCCCTACATCTATACCGATGCTGAGATCACGGCGCTTCTGGCGGCGGCACTGGCGCTGCCGCCGGCCAACGCCCTCCGTCCCTGGACATATCATTGCCTGTTCGGATTGATAGCGGTCGCCGGGCTGCGCCATTCCGAAGCGCTGGACCTGCGCCGAAACGACGTCGATCTCGACCAAGGTGTCCTCACCATTCGGGAGACGAAGTTCGGCAAGTCGCGGCTGGTCCCGCTCCATGCCACGACGGTCGCCGTGCTGTCGGACTACGCCGCGCGACGCGACGCGCATCTCGTCGCGCCTCGTAGCCCCTATTTCTTTGTCGCCGAGCAGGGCGGCAGATTGCTGCACCAATACGTGCACCGGGTGTTCTGGCAGCTGTCGCGACAGATCGGTCTGCGGCAGCGGGGGCAGCGCAATGGTCCGCGGGTTCACGATCTTCGTCACCGTTTCGCCGTCCAGGTCCTGACCAACTGGTATCGTGCGGGCGAAGATGTCGAGCGGGAACTGCCGGTCCTCTCGACCTTTCTCGGCCATGCCAATGTTCGCGACACCTACTGGTATCTATCCGCCGCGCCGGAGCTAATGACCCTTGCTGCGCGACTGCTGGATGAGCGGTGGGAGGTTCGCTCATGAGCGCCTCGAAGGATCTGGCCGTGCTGATCGAGCGGTGGTTCACAGATCGGCTCATGCGACATCGAGGCGGCCCCGTTTCCTGGGCTCGTTGAGCCAGCCCCGAAGGGCTTGCTGTGCAACCTTGGTGAGCGGCGTACTTCGCTCCTTGCGGCCCTTGCCAACGCATCGCACGTGGGCACCGTGCCCCAGCATGACCGAGTCCCGGTTGAGATCGATGATCTCCGAGACCCGCAGGCCTGTTTGCGCGGCCAGCAACAGCAGAGTGTGATCACGCCGTCCCAGCCATGTGCTGCGATCCGGACAGGCCAGGATCGCTTCAATCTCGGGCCTGGTGAGAAACTGAAGTTGTCGCTTGTCGCATCGCTTGCTCGGGATCGCGAGCACGCGTTGAATCTGAGCGCTATGGGCCGGCTCCTCGAACGACGCATATCTGAAACACTGCGTCATCCTACGCTCGAAGCGGGTGTCGCCTCATGTTTTGAGGCACAGCGCTGCCATGGAGCTGCTGCAGGCGGGCGTCGATTGTTCGGTCATCGCCCTATGGCTGGGCCATGAGGCGATGGAAACGACGCTGACCTATCTTCACGCACATCTTGAGCTGAAGGAATCCGCACTTGGCAAGCTGAAGCCATACGAACGCGCAAAGGCCGAACGATTTCGGCCAAACGACCGACTTCTTGAATTCCTGAACGCCCTTTGAGCATGAGAACTATGCCGAGTGTCAACGACCGGCTCTCGGTCGAAATGGCGGGCAAAGCGCTTCATACCGCCATGATCGGAAGAGGCGCTCGGCATAGTTTGGCGGTCGGCATAAACCTGCTTGGACTAACCCGCTCCGCGAAAGCGGAGCGGCAAGGAGGGTGAGTGCCGACAGCGTGATCTGATCGCGTCGTCTGTCGCGCTGGTCATGTGTCCACAACAAGCTCCGACTGCGTCAGCATGGGGTGGCTGCTTGCAGCCCCCTCCATCGGACAAAGGAGCTTGTCATGACCCAACTTCGCCAGCGCATGAGCGAGGACATGCAGGTGCGCAACTTCGCGCTCAACACCCAGCTGTCGTATCTGCAACAGGTGTCGCTGTTCGCCCGCTATTTTAGCAAGTCGCCGGACTTGCTCGGGCGCGAGGACATTCGGACCTATCAGGTCTATCTGACCAACGAGAAGAAGCTGGCGTCTGGTTCGATCCACACCGCCATTGCGGCGCTGCGCTTTCTCTACAAGGTGACGCTCGAAAGGGACTGGGCGCCTGAAGAGGTCCTGCCGCTTCCCAAGAAACCACAGAAGCTGCCGATCATCCTCAGTGCCGAGGAAGTTCAGCGGTTCCTCGGTTGCATCCTCGACGTTAAACACCATGCCATCCTGACCACGTGCTATGCCGCCGGCTTGCGCATCTCGGAAGCGGTTCAGCTGAAGCCCACGGGCATCGACAGCCAGAGAATGGTCATCCGCGTCGAGCAGGGCAAAGGCCAGAAGGACCGCTACGTGATGCTGTCGCCCAAGCTGCTGGAGATCCTGCGCAACTATTGGAAGGTGCGCCGGCCAAAGGCGTGGCTCTTCCCCGGCGATCGTGCCGACCAGCCGATCACCAGGGATGCGGTGGGACAAGCCTGCGCGAAAGCGCGCGACCGCTCCGGCTTGTCCAAACCGGTCACGCCGCACAGTTTGCGGCACGCCTTCGCTGTCCATCTGTTGGAGGCCGGCGCCGACGTGCGCACCATTCAACTCTTGCTCGGTCACCGCAGCCTCGCGACCACCGCCCATTACCTGCGGATCGCCACCAACAAGGTCTGCGCCACGTCGAGCCCCTTCGAGCTCTTACCGCGTCCGGCGCCCATCCTGCCGCCACCCGCCAAGCCTCAATACTTCTGAGCTCGCGCCGATGGCCCGCTCGGGGCCGGAAGTGGCGGATATCTTCCGCTACTACGGCGAAGCCTATCGCGAGCAGCATGACGCGTCGCTGTCGACCGCCCAGCGCCGCGTCATGACGGCGATCAAACTGTGCCGGACCGCCGCGCTCGGCGGGCACGTCGAAGCGTGCGATCACTGCGGCCATAGCCGCATTGCGTTCAACAGCTGCCGCGATCGCCATTGCCCGAAGTGCCAGTCGCTCGCCCGCGCGCAATGGCTGGAGGATCGTCGCGCCGAGCTCCTCGACACGCAATACTTTCACGTCGTCTTCACGCTGCCCGGCGACATTGCCGCCATCGCCTATCAGAACAAGGCGCTCGTCTACGGCCTGCTCTTCCGTGCCGCCGCCGAGACCCTGCGCACCATTGCTGCCGACCCCAAGCACCTGGGTGCCGAGATCGGCTTCTTCGCCGTGCTGCACACCTGGGGCCAGAACCTGCTTCATCATCCGCATCTGCATTGCGTCGTCGCCGGCGGCGGCCTGTCTGCCGACGGTCGTCGGTGGATCGCCTGCAAGCCCGGCTTCTTCTTGCCCGTCCGGGTGCTCTCGCGCCTGTTCCGACGATTGTTCCTGGAACATCTGAAGAAAGCCTTCGACGCCGGCCAGTTGCAGTTTTTCTCTGGCCTGCAGCACCTGAGCGAGCGCGACGCCTTCCGGCGTTATTTGGCGCCGCTACGAAAGGCTGAGTGGGTCGTCTTTGCCAAGCCGCCCTTCGCCGGACCTGCCCAGGTGCTCGACTATGTCGGGCGCTATACGCACCGCGTTGCCATCTCCAACAACCGTCTCATCGACATCGAGGACAACGCCGTTCGTTTCCGCTGGAAGGACTACCGGCACGGCAATCGGCAAAAGGTCATGACCGTTGCGGCCGACGAGTTCATTCGCCGCTTCTTGTTGCACGTCCTGCCCGAGGGCTTCCATCGCATCCGCTACTACGGCTTTCTCGGCAATCGCTACCGCGCGCAAAAGCTCGCCCATTGCCGCGACCTGCTCGGCATGCCGGTTCCCGAGCCGTCGGATGGCTCATCCGAAAGGGACTACCGCGACCGCTACGAGGATCTCACCGGTCATTGCCTCAGGCAATGCCCGGCCTGTCGTCAAGGCCAGATGATCATCGTCGAAATCTTCGACGGCGCCACTGGACCCCCGCCATACTGGGATACATCATGAAAGAACCGCTCCGCTTTCGCCGTCACCGCATCGCGCGAGCCGTTCGGCCCGACAACCGAGCCGGTCCCGCGAAGCTGCGCGCCGTCACCCCCGGCTGCCTCTGTCGGCAGGGCGCGACGCCGGTCCTTACTTTGCCGCAACCCATATCCGTGCCGCTTCGGCGCACGCGACCCCTTGCAATCGCGGCCTCCGCGACGGCATCCCCAAACCACACGACGCCTGTTCATGGGCACCGCCTCGATTGAACGCCCATAGCGGCCACCCGTGCCGGCGGCTTAGTCCAACACGTTTTTAGCTCACCGTCGCGATCGGCCTCAGTGCGCTCTCGCCACCCGCCTTTCTGCGCGACGCCAAGCTAAAAACGCTCTGCCTTATGCCGCGCGCGGCATAAGGCGCTTTCGATCAACGAGGCGATGGTCGCCCAGTGCTCTCCACCGCCGTCGGAACCGGCGAAGAGCGCGTTTTCGCGATTGAGGGCGATCGGTCTGATCGCGCGTTCGACGACGTTGGAGTCGATCTCGACGCGGCCGTCGTCGAGGAAGCGACCAAGTCCAGCCCAGCGCGCGAGCGTGTAGCGGATCGCTTCGGCGAGTTTTGTCTTCTGGCTGACCAAGGCGAGCTTTTCGCGCAGCCACGGGTCCAGAGCGTCGATGATGGGTCGGCTCCTCTGCTGGCGAGCGGCGCGGCGCTCCTCAACTGGGCGACCTCGCAGTTCGCTCTCGATCTTGTAGAGTTCGGCGATGCGCTGGAGAGCCTCGGTTGCGATCGGCGCGGATCCGGACTGCGCCAGTTCATAGAAGCGGCGACGGACATGCGCCCAACAGAAGGCCAGGCTCACGGCGTTGCGCTCGGCCAGCGCCCGGTATCCGGCGTAGCCGTCGACTTGCAGGATCCCGACGAAGCCCCGAAGGTGCCGCAGCAGCTGCTCGGCCTTTCGATCGGGGGCATAAAGGTAGGCGACGCCGGGCGGATCGACCCCGCCCCAAGGTCGGTCGTCGCGGGCATAGGCGAACAACTGGCCCGTCTTGGTCCGGCCCCGGCCAGGATCGAGCACCGGCGCCGTGGTCTCATCGGCGAAGAGCTTCGATGAGGCCTTCAGCTGTTCGAACAGGCGCTCATGCACCGGCCGGAGCAGGAAGGCCGCCTTGCCGACCCAGTCGGCGAGCGTCGAGCGGTCGACGTTCACACCCTGGCGGGCATAGATCTGGGACTGGCGGTAGAGCGGAAGGTGATCGGCATATTTGCTGACCAGAACATGGGCGACGGTCGCTTCGGTCGGAATGCCGCCCTCGACGAGGCGCGCCGCTGCGGGCGCCTGCACCACGACCTCCTCGCAGCTCCGGCAGGCATACTTCGGCCGGCGCATGACGATCACGCGGAACTGGGCCGGCACGATGTCGAGGCGCTCGGAACGATCCTCGCCCATGACGTGCAGCATTCCCTTGCAGCATGGGCAGACCTTGTCGGGGATGTCGATGACCTGCTCGATACGCGGCAGGTGCGCGGGCAGTGACCCACGGTTGGCGCGCCGCTTCCTGGCGCGAGCCTCGCGCTTGGCGGGATCGGCGGTGTCCTCCGCCGCGAAGCCCTCGGCTTCAACCTGCTCTGCCTCTTCCAGGCCCAGTAGCAGCTGGTCGACCGGCAGGCTCTCTGCCCTGCGGCCGAAGCGGTGACGCTGTAGCTCCTTGATGATCTGGCGCAGCCGCTCGTTCTCGGCGCGCTCTGCCGCGAGCATCGCCTGAAGCGCGATCGGATCGTTGGTCA
Source organism: Mesorhizobium sp. M0244 (assembly GCF_040321795.1). Classification (NCBI taxonomy): domain Bacteria; kingdom Pseudomonadati; phylum Pseudomonadota; class Alphaproteobacteria; order Hyphomicrobiales; family Phyllobacteriaceae; genus Mesorhizobium; species Mesorhizobium sp. M0244. The sequence goes on from NZ_JAMYSE010000003.1 coordinate 110,156, forward strand.
GGGGCTCGGCCGGGTTGCTCACGAAGCCGATTCAATCATGCATTCCAATGCTTTGCCAGCGTCTTGGCGATCCGTGGAATTAACTTGCCGCGACCGGGGCGCGCGTCTCGCGGGCGTCATGCACACGCCGCCAATCCAACCCTTCCAGGAGCGCCTGCAGCTGTGCCGCCGTCAGCCTCACCACGCCATCGGTGATCGCAGGCCAGCAGAACTTCCCGTCCTCCAGGCGCTTCGCCAGCAGGCACACGCCGGTGCCGTCGAAGTAGACGAGCTTGACCCGGTCGGCGCGCTTGGCCCTGAAGACGTAGATCGCGCCGGAGAACGGTTATGTGGCGCGCCACATAACCGTTCTTATGTGTCGGGGGAGATTATGTTGCGGAGCTGCGCAGATGCCCGCCAAGCCTGCCAAGCCTGGAATCCTCCGCCACATAATATTTCATGCCTCTCTAACGGACGCGGGATCCCCCTGCGCCGCAATGCTGGAGGGGCAGGATGCTCGACTTCTATTTTTCGTATCGTGGGGTGCTCAAGCGCCTGCGTAGCGGTGCGCTCGGTGGCGAGATGGATCGCATCGCGAAGCATTTTTTCACGCTTGGTTACAAGCGAGCGTCCGCCAAGATTTACCTGAGCCGCATTGCGCGCTTTAGCCAGTTTGCCGGGCCGCGCAGTGGTCCGATGCCGATCCATCAAGATGTCATCGATAGCTATTTATGCACGTTTACTACGGATACTCCGCGCATTGGGGCAGGATCGGCGCTGGGACACGCACGGCGAGTGGCTCCTGAGCGGTTCATTGTTTCCGTTCCAAGTGTAGAGGATGATCCAGATGCTCCGCTTCTGGCCTCCTTTTCGGACTATCTGCGCAAGGTGCGGGGACTTGAGCCGAAGACCCGCGAAGGCGTTCTTTTGGGCGGCCGCCGCTTTCTGGATTGGTTCCGCCATCACCATCCCGGCCAAGACCTCGAGGCGTTGACGGCTGAGCATGTCCTCGCTGCTATCGAGTATCGGCTGTCGCTATCGGCGACCTCCGGCACCCGCACGGCGGCGATTTCTCACATCCGAACATTTCTTCGGTTTTTATGTTGGGCTGGCCACATTGACCAGGATCTCGCCCGCGTCGTCCCAAGGACGCCCCATTGGCGTTTGGCGCATTTGCCGCCGCGCCTTGCATGGGATGACGTTCGGCGCGCAATCGATGCGATCGGCGCAACAACGCCAGTCGACATCCGCGATCGAGCCGTCCTGTTGCTACTCGCCACCACGGGCATTCGCAACGGCGAGCTCCGCGCCATTCGGCTGCAGGATATCGACTGGCGTGCTGGCGAGGTTTTTGTCCGGCGCACCAAGGGCAAGCGTGATCGGGTGGCACCGCTCCTCGAGGAGACCGGCGCCGCGCTCGCCGACTACATCCTGCGCGCTCGACCGAAGGTGGATAGTCCGTATCTGTTCCTGTCCTTCACGCCGCCCGTGGGACCGTTCAAGTGCGCGTCGCCTGTTTCGAGGATCGTACGGAAGCGGTTGCGGCATGGCGGGGTCGAACTCGGGCGGGTCGCAGGTGCGCATCTCCTGCGCCACAGCCTTGCCACCCAACTCGTCAGGCAGCGAAGGCCGATCAACGAGGTCGCCGATCTTCTCGGGCACCGGAGCATCAACACAACGGCGCTGTACGTAAAGGTCGCGGCCTCGCAGCTCGCCGAGGTCGCACTCCCTTTTCCGGGAGGCGTCGCATGACCGCCTTCGTCCGTTTCCTCGGCGAGAAGGCCGAGCGTTACATCGAGCTGCGCCACTCCCTCGGCTACGCCTTCAGCAAGCAAGCTGGCACGTTGCGGGCTTTCGTCCGCTACGTTGAGCGCGCTCAGCTCGATGCCCCCGCCACTCGAGCGATGGCGCTGGATTTCGCCTTGTCATTCGGCGGCGCCGCCAACAGCCGCGCCACTCGCCACGGCGTGCTCCGCCGGTTTTACGAATATCTCGCCGTCTATGACGTCCGAACCGAGGCCTTGGAGCGCAGAGCTTTCCCCAGATCCAGAGCGATTCCGCCTCCGCGTATTCTCAGCGAGGCTGAGTTGGCGTCGCTCATCGACGCATGCCATCGCATTTCGCCGGAGGTTCCTCTCAAGGGCCGGACCATGGCGACGCTGATCGGATTGTTGGCGAGCTCGGGGCTGCGATCGGGCGAAGTGGTCCGGCTTGATCGTTCCGACGTCGATCTGGCCAACGGGGTCCTCCTCATTCGGAAGACGAAGTTCCGCAAGGATCGTCTCGTTCCAGTTCACACGACAACCCAGGCTGCCCTTGGTTGCTATGCCCGTGAGCGCGATGCCGCTTTTCCCATGCCCAAGGATCAGGCCTTCTTCCTCAGTTTCCGGGGCAACCGCCTCTCGGCGACTGGCCTGCAAAACGGCTTTGCTGAGGTCCGTAAGCTCGCCGGCCTTGATGGCGGCAAGCCGTTAAGGCCGCACGATCTCAGGCACCGGTTCGCCGTGACCCGCCTCAGCCTCTGGCACCAACAGCGCGCAGACGTTCAGGCGCTGCTCCCGTTGCTCGCCACCTATCTCGGCCACGCCAGTTACAGCGATACAGCCTACTACCTCACTGGCTCGGCGGATCTTCTCGCCATTGCGGCGGAACGCGCCTTCCTCGATGGAGATGCAGCATGAGCGAACACCTGCTCCTGGCGCCGCTCCTTGAATCCTATTTTCGCCGGCGCCTGACCAAGCAACGCAACGCGACTCCCGCGACCGTGGCCAGCTATCGCGACGCCTTGCGCATGCTGATCCTCTTTGCCGCCGCCCGGTTACGAAGGAAGCCGGCGGCATTGACGCTCGAAGACCTTGATCGAGACCTCGTTCTCGCCTTTCTCGACGAACTCGAAGAGAAGCGGAACAACTCCGTCGCCACGCGCAATGCCCGCCTGGCCGCGATCCGATCTTTCTTCCACCACGTCGCTGCCGCCGACCCGGCGTCCTTCGGCGTCGCCCAACGCGTGTTGACGATCCCCATAAAACGGGCGCACATCGAGGTGACGCATCACCTCACCAGCGCCGAAGTGGACGCCCTCATCGCGGCGCCCGATCCACAGACGCGCCGTGGTCGGCGCGACCGAGCCTTTCTGCTCTTCTTGGCACGGACCGGCGCCCGGGTCTCCGAAGCCACCGGCGTCAACGCAAACGACCTTCAGTTGGAGCGGCCGCACCCGCAAGTGCTGCTGCGCGGCAAGGGGCGCAGAGACCGCGTCGTCCCCATTCCTAAGGACCTGGCGCGAGCGCTGACAACCTTGTTGAGCGAGCGCGGGATCGCCCATCACGAGCCGCGACCGATATTCGTCGGCGCCCGCAACGAGCGCCTGACTCGTTTCGGAGCGACCCATATCGTGCGGCGTGCGGCCGCCGAGGCCGTGACCATCAGGCCGGCCTTGGCCGACAAGCCCATATCGCCGCACATCTTCCGGCACTCCCTCGCCATGAAGCTTCTCCAGTCCGGCGTGGACCTTTTGACGATCCAAGCCTGGCTCGGGCACGCACAGGTCGCCACGACCCACCGCTATGCCGCCGCGGATGTCGAGATGATGCGCAACGGACTCGAGAAGGCGGGCGTCGCCGGCGACCACGGCGCGCGCTTCCGGCCGAACGACGCCGTTCTGCAACTGCTGAACAGCATCTAAATATTATGTGGCGGAGGCAAGCCGAATTTGGCTGGCTCTGACGGGCGTCTGCGCGGCTCCGCCACATAATCTCGTCCGACGCATAAGAACGGATCGGCGCCCATCGTGTCGCGCACCAGCGCCGCCAGTCCCTCCGCGCCCTTGCGGAAGTCTACCGGCTTGGTCGCCACCATGACGCGCACGGCGCCGGTCGGCCCGATCACGACCCGGCCTTCAGTGCGCGGATCACCGCCGCCACCGTCCTGGCGTCGGCGCCACGGCCGACCCGCATGGCGACACCGTCAATCTCCAGCTCGATCACGCCGGCTTCCCGGGCGGCTTTCCGCTTCCGCGTCGATCTCGCGCGCTTCCCCGCCGGTTCGGGCTCCGGTGCGGCGACCACTGCTGGAACAAACAATGGCTCCGGTGCCCGCGCATTCGCCAACGGCACCCGCGCGGTCCGGCGCCAGGCGAACAGCTGCTGCGGGGACAAGGCATATCGCCGGGCCACCGCGCTCACAGTCTCGCCAGCGTCGTAGCTTTCCGCCACGATCCGCGCCTTCTCCTCCGGCAACCATTCGCGCCGTCGACCGGAGCCCGTGAACACCTCGAAACGCCGCGCGGGCTCGGGATCGTTGGATTTAAGCGTAAGCTCTGAAATCGTCATGTGTCGAAGCCCTCAAAGGCTCCGAGCATCGTCGCTCACGACCACGCGCGAAAGGTGGCGCCGGAACAGCGCTCTATCGGCGTGTTCACGTGTTGCTGCGCTGGGAAGGCTGGGCGGTCAACCCGAAGCGACTCTACCGTCTTTACAAGGAGATGGGCTTGCCGCTCAGGGACAAGACGCCGAACGCGCGAGAGCGGCAGAAGCGGCTTTGCCTCAATGACGGTGATCGACGACGATCTTGGCCACTCTGGGTCTGGCGCGATGTCCCGCGCAAGACTGAACCGCCCCGGGTTGATCGGAGGCTCCAACTGCTGAGAAGGTGGAGCCATGACAAGCAAGACGACCAACAAGTTCTCTCCCGAGGTCCGAGCCCGTGCGGTGCGGCTGGTTCTGGATCACGAAGGCGAGCATGCCTCGCGGTGGGCGGCGGTCTCGTCGATCGCCGCCAAGATCGGCTGCACGGCGCAGACGCTACATGAGTGGGTGAAGAAGGCCGAGCGCGACAGTGGCGTGCGAGCCGGTGTGCCTACGGATGTGGCGACGAAACTCAAGGCTTTGGAACGCGAGAACCGCGAGCTTCGCCAGGCCAACGAGATCCTTCGCAAGGCTTCCGCGTATTTTGCCCAGGCGGAGCTCGACCGCCGGTTCAAGCCATGATCGCGTTCATCGACGATCACCGCGAGGCGCATGGGGTCGAGCCGATCTGCAAGGTGCTGCCGATCGCCCCGTCGACCTACCACGACCATGTCGCCAAGCGCATCGATCCCTCCCGGCTGTCGGCTCGGGTGAAGCGGGATGAGGCTTTGAAGGATGAGGTCCGACGCGTGTTCGAGGCTAACTTCCGCGTCTACGGCGTTCGCAAGATCTGGCGGCAGTTGCAACGCGAGGGCTTCGATGTCGCCCGCTGCACGGTTGCCCGCCTGATGAAGGCCATGGGCCTCGAAGGCATCATCCGCGGCAAGCCGATCCGCACCACGGTGAGCGACAAGGCGGCACCATGCCCTCTCGGTCACGTCAATCGCCAGTTCCATGCCCCGGCGCCGAACATGCTGTGGGTCTCCGACTTCACCTACGTCGCGACCTGGACGGGCTTCGTCTATGTCGCCTTTGTCATCGACACCTATGCGCGAAGGATCGTCGGCTGGCGGGTGAGCCGGACGGCGCATGCCAGCTTCGTTCTGGACGCTCTGGAACAGGCTCTCCATGATCGGCGGCCCGTGCAGGGAGGCAGGCTCATCCATCACAGCGATAGAGGCAGCCAATACGTCTCTATCAGATACACCGAGCGCCTGGCGGAGGCCGGCGTCGAACCTTCGGTGGGCAGTGTCGGCGACTCTTACGACAATGCTCTCGCCGAAACGATCAACGGTCTTTACAAGGCCGAGGTGATCCATCGACGCGGACCCTGGCGCTCATTCGAGACCGTCGAGTTCGCCACGCTCGAATGGGTCGACTGGTTCAACAATCGCCGGCTGCTGGAGCCCATCGGCAACATCCCGCCGGCCGAAGCCGAGGAACGCTACTACGCCATGTTGGATGAACCAGCCATAGCCGCGTGACTCAAACGAAACGGCCTCCGGAAAACCCGGGGCGGTTCAAGACCGCCTACCGGATCACTGGGCTACTGCACCTCTCCCGCGATCGCCAGCTTCTGTCCACCGTCCAGGAGCGGCGCGTCCGCTGTCGACCCGCACCCTCGGCAGCGGCGCGGGCCAGCTCGCTTCCACACGGTTGACCCAAAGCCGGATCTTCGATCCGCCGCAACTTCATTTGAAGTGGTATACTCCCAATTCCTCAAATGTCTTGTAGATCTCGTTGGCATACGCAGAGAATTCCGGGTATTGGCCGAGGTAGGCGGGCCGCGGCCGCGGCAGATCAATACGAATTTCCTTCACCATTCGACCAGGCGAGTTCGACATCACCAGGACCCGGTCCGACAGACCAATAGCTTCCTCGATCGAGTGAGTAATGAATAGCACACTCTTGCGCGTTTCCATCCAAAGTATCTCAAGATCGTGTCTTATCTGGGTTCTCGAGATAGCGTCCAGGGCTCCAAACGGTTCGTCCATAAGTAGGACGGCCGGATTGTGCACCAAGGAACGCGCAATTGAGACGCGCTGTTGCATACCGCCCGACAGTTGCCGAGGGTAGCGCGCCTCCGCACCAGATAGTCCGAGTTTCTTGAATAGCTCCCGCGCCCGCTTTTCGGTTCCGCTGCGGTCAAGACCGCGAATTTCTTGCTGAAGAAGGACGTTGTCGAACGCAGTTCTGAATTCAAGTAAAAGATGATCCTGAAACACAATACCGACGTCCGTCAGCGGCTTAGTCAGCAATTTTCCGTTTATCTTGATTGATCCCCTTGTTGGTTGCAGCAAGCCCGCGATCATTAACATCAAAGTGCTCTTACCGCACCCGGAAGGCCCAAGAACACTTACAAATTCACCTTCGCCTATTTCGATGTCAACCGGCCCCAGTGCAGAAAATTGGCCAAACGACTTAGAGACATCCGACGCAACAATAGAGCCCCTGTTGACCTGAGCCACTGGGAGAGATCGTATGCTTTGAATCATGGGAGGGTTCATCCGTCGTAGAGTTCCTTCATCGAAACCACCTATTGCGCTCATTGATTTCTCCTCCAGGGCATCATGAATCTCTCAAGCCCGAGCAACATGCCAGTCAACAACATGGCTAGCAGGGCGGTCGCAATTACGCCCGCGAACATAAGGCCGATGTCCATATAACTCGACGCTGTCAGTATCATCACTTCGAGCCCTTCGTTCGCACCAATGAATTCAACAGTTATGCAGGCTGTGACTGCATAGACCATTCCGATCTTCATGCCCGAAAAGATATATGGCATTGCGGCGGGAAGTCGGATGTACCGAAAGGTCTGCCATGGGTTGGCGCCCATTGATTTCGTAATTAGTTGCAGGCGCGGGTTCATGGACGAGAACCCAGCTATGCTGTTAACCAATATCGGAAAGAACGTCATGAGAGTCGTTAATCCGATTCGAGGCGTGAAGCCGAAGCCAAACCACACTATCAAGAGGGGGGCCGTGATCGTCTTTGGTATGATTTCAAAGAACACGATTAGTGGGAACAAACTGCGCCTCAGTGACGAATAGGAGGCAATCGCCAGTCCCAAGGGCACTGATATCAACGTTGCGACAGTGAAACCGATTATCACCACATACCCGGTGGCCGCAAAATTGTATGTAATGGCGCTCCGATCGGTAATGAATTTGCCCATGAAGTCGCTGGGCGCAGGAAATAGGTATTTTGGAATACCAAACCATTCACTGCTGAATTCCCAAGCAACCACAAACACAATCAATACCAGTGCGGGAGGGACGATTTGCTCAATCCCGTTGGCTAGACGCGGTCGGAGAGGTTTTGCGGTCTCGGCGAAAACACTTGCCATGACTATCCTGCTTGTTGTCTTAAGCACCCGTGGATCGGTGGTGCCACCGCAGAGTGGCGCCACCGCTATCACCCCTAGTTAGGGGCAGGGAGGAAGGTGAGCGGGAAGGTAATCCTCAGTATATTTCGTTTCGATTCCGCCATCGCCCAGAGACCCCAACGTTTGGGTCAAAACCTCGCCGGTAATCTTCCACTCGTCGGCAGACGGCTTGCCCAGACCAGCGGCGCCAGGTCCGCACAAGTTGGGGATTTGATACATCGTCAGTTCCTCCATCAGATCCGATTTCGGCTGGGCATCGGAATTCCTCGCCCGGAGCGCGTCGACGGCTGCCTCTGGGTTTTTTACTACTGCAGCCATTCCTTTGAGGGTCGCATCAACAAACCTCTTATAAAGATCAGGATTCTTTTTGAGCCTGTCCTCTCGGGCGATAAGGCTTAGCCCAACGATAGGCGCGCCGTAATCCTTGTACCACATTGCCTTGGTTTCGACGCCCTTCGCTCCGAGCGGGATCATCACGTCGCCGGCTGCTGCGGAAACGGCATCAACTTTCTTCTCGGCCAGAAGCCCGATGAAACCTGCGGCATCGGCTGAAAGAACGTTTATCTTGGACCTGTCGACCCCATTCACCTTAACCATCGTCTCGAAGAGAGGGATGTCTGCGGCCCCTGGCGGTATAGCGATTGTCTTTCCCTCGAGGTCCTTTGGAGTTTTGATGGGCGTATCCTTGAGGGAGATGACCCCCCAATCCGGCGCCTGATAAATGGCCGCGATGATTTTGATCGGCGCTCCCTTCGCTGCAAGTGAGATAGCAGATGCGCCGTTGGCAAGCCCGATATCAGTGCTGCCTGCTGCTACGATCTGGGACGTCGTTCCGGAGCCTTTTCCAGGCTCAATCTCAAGGTCAATTCCGACTGCCTTATAATAGCCGAGAGCCTCGGCATACTGAATTCCAATGTCCGAATTGCCTGGAGTCCAGTTGAGTGTTAGCTTAAGTTTTTCCGCTGCGACCACCGGCGAAATCGTAAGAGCTACAGCTAGACACCCAGATCCAACCATACGCAGAAAACCGTTTAGGTAGTGCATCATCATATTTTCCTCCCTTGATGAACTTTGATATCGACTTTGCTTAGTCGCGGTATCTCCGCGTGATTTTTCGCTCCAAAAGCAGGCTGATTGTGTTGAGCAGGACGCCAACGAGAGCCGTTATCACCACTACTGCGATCACTTGCACAGTGTCTCTGTGCCGAGACCCGATTAATGCCACATATCCCAGTCCGTCATTTGCTGCGAGGAACTCGCTTACGACCGCAACAGTGGTGGCAATCGCTAATGCGATGCGAGCGGCGCTGATCAGATAAGGAAGTGTAGTAGGCCAATCGATATATCGAAAGGTCTGTAGCGCATTGGCGCCCATCGTTTGCGTTACGAAATAAATACGGTCGGGGACGTTTTTTATCCCCGCAATCGCATTCACCAAGACTGGAAAGAAAACGCTGAAGCCAACCAATATAGATGTCGGAACAAGGCCGTATCCAAACCAGATAATCAAAACCGGGATGACCGAGATCAGCGGCATGCCCTGCAAGAATGCAACGAACGGGTAGAGCGCTCGCTCCAGCCAACGTACTTTCCCCAGTAAGAACCCTGCCGGAACCGCGGTGGCGACTCCGCAAAAAAAACCGACCGCTATGACCTTAAGCGTGGAGACGGTATTGGCCAGGAGATAACCGGGCTTGGAGCTGATAAACCCGATTACTTGCTCAGGAGCCGGAAGGATGTAGTCCGGAATTTTCAGAAACCGAACGGCAGCTGACCAAATTCCAGCGAGGATCGAGAGCCAGAGTGATGCGATCACCCAATCTGGAAGAGCTGCAGTCGATCTTAAAAGTTTCATCATCCGCCAGGGCCTACTGGAACATCTAAACAAATGGAACGCTGTTCCACGGTAGCCATTTCCGGGCGTGTGTCAATCGAAACTTTCAAGCGGGGCAGCACATCCGACAACTGAGCCGCTGCGCGGATGGCTCGATGGCCCCCAGGAGCGTAATTGTCGAGGATCCTACGCTTTGGCGGCAGGCCTGCTTATTTAGAAGCGCGTCGGCAGGCGCTCGGCGGCCTCGCTGTTGCGCCGCGTCTGGACGGTCTTGTCTCCACATACCGGTCCTGATCAACCGCTCTTCACAACCAGCACTTCTGACCATTCACGCATCAGTGGTAGACATCATCCGTCGCAGCGATTTGCGGCGCAATCGGCGCGTGCTTTCTGCGCCATCGGCGGATGGTCTCCGGAGGAACGACGGCCCCGATCGCTTGCCGCCCGCCCCCGCCTGCAAGGGCATTTAGAAGGTCACCTGCGTTCCTCTCGTTCAAAGACCGAGCGATCCCTGACGGTCGCTTCGGAGAGAGACGGGCATTCCCCACTCCCACTCACCGGCTCCCACGGCTGAGTGAACACGCCATTCTTCGACATTCCCTCCTGAGTGTCTAAGGATCCGTTCCGCTGTTGGGATGCGCCGGAACAGGTCACCACGACTGGAAAATTATGTCGTTCTGACTAGAACACCATTCTGATAGGTGCTAAAGCTGCAAGCGTTTCACGGAGGGCCCTGTTAAATGTCAAATCAGCCATGGGATTTCGAAACCGACTACTGTGTTGTTGGTGCCGGGTCAGCCGGGAGCGTCGTTGCTAGCCGACTGGCCGAGAACGGTCGTTTCAAGGTGCTGCTACTGGAAGCGGGCCCCAAGGACTGGCACCCCTTCATTCACATCCCCGCAGGCTATTTCTTCCTTCTGAAGGACAAGCGCTTCAATTGGATGTACGAGACCGAATGTGACGCGAAAACCGGTAACCGGCCAATGGTTTTACCCGCAGGGCGCGGCATGGGTGGCAGCAGCTCAATCAACGGCATTTTGTTCGCCCGAGGGCAAGCGGCAGAGTATGACCGCTGGGCTGACGAGCTTGGCTGCACAGGCTGGGATTATAACAGTTTGCTTCCCTATTTTCGCCGAGCAGAGACTTTCGCAGGGGCGCCATCTCAGCATCGAGGCGGCTCTGGCCCAATCTCTGTCGGTCCGTTCCGCACGATACACCCCTTGGCGAGAGACTTTGTTAATGCTTCGGTCCAGGCCGGCCATTGTGCCGTCGCTGACATGAACTCGCCTGTTCGAGAGGGAGCGAGCCTTTTCCAGCAAAATCGGAAAGGTCGTTTTAGGGCCAATACGACATCCGCGTATGTCCGGCCGTTGCTCAGAAAACGGCAGAATCTGCGTGTGGAAACAAATGCGGTCGGGTCGCGGGTAATCTTAGACGGGAGGAAGGTTATCGGCTTCGAGTTCATACGGGATCGCCGGCGCTATCGGGTAAAAGTCAACAGAGAGGTTGTGCTTTCAGCTGGTGCCCTTCGCTCGCCGCAGATTCTTCAGATTAGCGGAATTGGGGAGCCCGGCCATTTGCGGGATCTCGGCATTGACGTCGGGCTGCGGTCCGTGAACGTCGGCCGCAATTTTAAAGATCAATTTATCGCAAGGACCTCCCACCGCACCAAAAATGTCCTCACCATTAACGAGATGAATAATTTCCGGAGCATAGCCTTCGAGACCCTAAAGTATGTTTTCGGCAACAGAGGTCTGCTTACTCTCGGTGCCAGCATGGCTAGCCTGTACTGCAAAAGCGATCCGGCGGAAAAGTTCCCCGACCTTCAATTGATGTTTGCCCCCGTAAGCTTTTCTCCTAGTGAACCTGGGGCATTGGAGCCATTCGGTGGAATGACGATCGGGACCTTTTTGGTGTGCCCCGATAGTTCAGGCTCAGTGCTTGCCCGGACCTCCGATCCGCTCGAGCGGCCCATCCTGCGTCCGAACTACCTTCATGAAGAAAGCGACAGAACGCGTTTGGTGCTGGGGCTCCGTATGGCAAGAAAAGTCTTTGCCTCTCCCGCACTCAACCAATGGAGCGCCGGCGAGACCAGGCCCGGGGCTGATGTGCAGACAGACGACGAGCTTCTGGATTTCGCGCGCCGCACGGGATCTTCAGCTGCCCACTACGCAGGCACGTGTAAGATGGGAGCCAACGAAGACAGCGTAGTCGATCTAAATCTGCGAGTGCGCGGCGTTTGGGGCTTGCGGGTCGTCGACAACTCGGTTCTTCCCAGCCCTGTATCGGGCGGCATGAACGCAACCGCTGTCATGGTAGGTGAACGCGCTTCAGATCTCATCCTTCAATCTTAATTTGAGGTAAAGAGATCGGCCCAGTCCCAAGCCCCGGCCTTGGGTGCGAGAACTTATGTGGCCCGCGGATACAGGCGTCAGCTTGGCGCTCGGCGCGAACGTGGTAACAAAAAGCTTGGCATCCCGTCTCAAGTCAAGAGCCGCATCCGACTCAGCGCGCATGATTTACGCCATATGCCGGGCCAGTTCCCGCCCGACCTCCAGGATCGGCATCCCTGACCGCGGGTTGACCACGCTTTGCCATGCGGCGCGCCGCGTGAATTGAAGCAGGAATTAGGGCCCCGAAGCGTCATCACCAAGGCAATCTTGCCCCGGGGTATCAGGCCGCATCAGTTGGTTTCGGTCGAATGCTCAAGGAATTTCTACAACCGCCTGGTGCATGCCGAGAGGATTTCTCCGTCGCATACTATCGCGTCCCCCGGCTGTTCGCCACGCTCGCGCTTGCAAGGGGTGACGGGCGATACGGTCGGATCCTCAAATCTCTCGCCAAAACCGACCTTCTCATTCTCGATGATTGGGGACCGGAAAAACTCAACGATGATCAGCGCCGCGATCTCCTCGAGATCATCGAAGATCGCTACGGGCGCCGCTCGACGACGTTAGCAGTCAGGTCCCCCCTCGATCGCAGGTGGGAAATTATTGCAAACCCAACGCTCGCCGATGCCATACTGGATCGCCTCGTTCACAGTGCCTATCGCAGATCTCACTAGTGAAAGCATGCGAAAACAGCGCTCGCCGATAGCGGCTGAAATACCGCACGCTTGACCTGAAACAAAACCCGATCCAAACATCAAACAGACCCAGGATCAGTCCGAGAAATGGCCGCCTTCAAATCGGAATGGTGGCCGGTCTTTGATCGGAATGACTGGCCGGCTTCAAATCGGAATCGATGGCCGGCTTCATCGGAATACGCAGTGCAACCCCGGGCGTGGACTTCACGCATTTGCGCTGGATGAGGTTCTGAGTGACCGCAAAAGTGAGCAGTTCGATTGTGTCGTCAGTGCAGGCCCGCTGTTGAACTTTCTATGGAACAGCGCGTTGCCCTGGTTGAGGATTTGCTCGTCCGCATTCCTGCCGGGCGGCCCGTAATTCAGATCAACTATGGGCCTCTGTCGCCGGTGATCAAGATGCCCGACCGCTACATGGTTTCCCACTATGACTTCGTCGTCCGCAACATACCGCCGGCACAGCTCTGGACCTACCGACGAGCAGTCTAGCCGAATCCGCAACGCGAAGGGCCGAGTGAGCTGAGGTGCATGCAATCAGGTCCCATGTGAGTGTCATTGATCAGTCCGACGCCGAGAGATCGGCTTTACGCGCCGCATCGTCCACCCGTGCCCGAATGCTACGGACGCGATTAGCCAAGCCCTCGTCTTCAAGGAGGCCCCCAACCTGGTTCACCTCGCACCCTAGCCGATCACGGGCTGAAATTCGCGTGGCGGGCGTAGGCTCCAAAGTGTCCGGCGCAGAAGCCTCAACGGTTCACCGCCCGTCATCCCACATCCTGTCTTGTGAGCGAGTGCCACCACGCCGTCTACGTTCGGAAAATCAGGTAGAGGAGAGCAGGCTTCTCCGAAACACATCGGCGACTAGCCCAGCCACATGGCCTGCTGCAGTTCACCGTACCAGGATGCTACATAATTGCGGGTCACGGTGCGGCCATCCGGCCCCTCGGATTCCCATCAACGTGGCGGGGGTAATCACATATTCGGTGGCTTAACCGCCGAGCAGAAAGCACGGTCCTTCTCGAACACGCCCAAAGTTGTGAAGATGAACGTGGCTACCAGGCTCGATGTCGCGTGATGGGCAAGGTTCCTGACCTCGCTCACTTCATCGTTGCGTTTGGCCAGCTGGATCAAACGCGCAAGAGCTTGACTGGTGACCTCGAATTCGCGCTGCTTAATGCAAATGTCGTCCTCCGAGCCATTGGCGGGTGCCGACGGCCTTATACTTCGCCCGGGCCTCGGCAATCAGGCACAGAATCTCGTACGCTACGTTAAGGGTCGAGAGGCGGTCCGGCCGCTCGGGTCCAGCAGCGGCAAAGGCTCGACGACATCGGCGCCGATGGCATCTATTCCGCGCAGGCCGCGGAGGATCACCTGTACGTCACACACTGAGTTCCCCCGGCTCGGGTGACTGGGCGCCCTGCACGTAGGCAATATCCAGGCATCGATGTCGAAGCTGATGTAGGTCGGCTGCTCGCCAGCCACCGCCCTGATGCGATCAATCACTCCCTGGCGGCCAAGCTCGGCGCAGTCATCATCGGTGAGCATCCTCACTCCCTGCGCCTTGGCCCAGTTCAGGCTCTCGATGTCGCGCATAACGCGGATGCCAACCATAATGTAGCGCTTGGGGTCAACTAACCCGCTTCTCTCACCGCGCCCAGGCTCGAGCCGCATCTTGACTGGCGCGGGTCGGCGCTGCTCATCCCGGTTTTGAGGACGAGCGCAGCCAGCGCCGCGGAGAGCGGCGGTGCTGGGCTCTGCAATTTTCCTCTGTTGTTTGCGGGAAGGGTTCAGGTCCGGCGGCGTCAGCGGGCCGCGGCGCATATTCGAGCGTGGGCCAGGGCAAATTCGTCCGCGTATGGACAGGCTGAAGCCATGGCGACCTTGATCCGACGCACGGAGACACGGACCTGCGCACCGATCTTCAGCAGCTTCAGCCTGATCGTGCCGCAGGTGGCGTTGGCGAGCCTGGTGTGGGCGAGGCCAAGGCGGCGCAAGGCGCAGATCAGGACGTAGGCAAACGAGGCGAACCAGAGCCGCAGCTGATTGGCGCGCATGGTGTGAGCGCTGGTGCGGTCGGCGTAGAGGTCGAGCTGGCACTCCTTGATCCGGTTCTCCATGTCGCCGCGGGCACAGTAGAGATCCTCGTAAAGCCCCCGTGCCGCCCAACGCTTTGGCTTGAGCGAGGTCACGACGAAGCGCGGATTGGCGCCCTGCGTCGTCCACTCGGCCTTGGCGACGATCCGCCGTCGGCGTGACCAGCTGTCTAAAGTCGACCACATGAAGTCGCGGAACACGCGCGCGGCCTGGTCGCTTTTCCTGGATGCCAGGCGAGCTTCCTGCAAGGCTGGAGCGATCTTCTTCTCCAGCCGCTCGTTGCGGGCAAGGCCAAAGACATAGTCGACGCCGTTGGCCTCGCACCAGGCCATCAGCTCTTCCCGGGCAAAGCCGGAATCGGCGCGCAGGACAATGCGCACTCTGCGCCACTTCCTGCGGATCTGCCGCACGATCCGCTCGACCTCCTCGACCGCTCCCTTGCTGGCGTCGATGTTGGAGCGCCTGAGCTTTGCCGCCAGCAGGTGCCGGCCGCAGAAGATGTAGAGCGGCAGGTAGCAGTAGCAGTTGTAGTAGCCGTGGAAGAACCGGCCTTCCTGGTGACCGTGCAGTGGGTCATCGGTGGCGTCGAGATCGAGCACGATCTCGCCCGGCGACGTGTCGTGGGCTTCCAGGAACAGGTCGACGAACAGAGCTTCGATCGCCTGCGTGTCGTGGCCGATCTTGTGGTAGCGCGTCGGCTCCCCGACCCGGCTGAGCTCCAGCCGGTTGAGCGTCGACTTGCCGGCAAGCACCGCGCAATCCTCCCGCTTCGGCGTCAGGCTTTCCGACACAAGGGCCAGCACGGGGTCGTGGCGGAGCGTGTCGTGGTCGTCGACGTCCTCATATCCCAGCGCGATCGCCGCGATGCGCTGTCCCACCAGCGTCTGTACGCTGTGCACCGTGCAGTCCGGATCGCGTCGGTCGATGAAGCAGGCAGCCACCCGGCCGAACAGGCCGACGGTTTTGTCAACGTGGCGCACAAGCAAGGCGCCGGCATCTGAGGTGATCGCTCCGCCGTCGAAACCGGCGACCACTTTGTGGCCGTCGAAGCCTTCAAATTCGAGCTGGTCGGAGATACAGTGTGTGTGCATCGGACCCCGTTCCTGAATCTGGTAACTCTTTGTCACAAAAGAAGTTTCTCAGATTCTTGGGGCCGATGCACCCCTTACCTTGAGATATTCAGGCTAACCCCTCCTCGATAGCCCAGCACAGTCGACGCGGCTGCCCTCGATCTCGTCGTAAATATCGGGGTGGGCGTCGAAATGGATCAGGCCGAAGGGTCCATAACACCCGCCCGCGCCATGCCGCGCATTATCAGCAGGGTGGTTGTATGATCACCACCGATGCCCATTGGCACCGCTCCGGCCGCCACGATCCGTGAGAAGAGTGCGTGGACCTGCTGCACCGTATGTGAGAAGGCGCGTGCCTGGTCCGGCCCGAAGCGCTGACCGGTGCCGCCATAGGAACCCTGGTCAAAAGGGACCCCCGCGATGGCAATGTCCAAATCCTCCGGCCCATTCGCTTCTGCGTCCGCAACAGCCACCCGGCGCGGAGGCCGAGGTCGATCATGAAGTTTTGCGATATGGTGAGATTGCTCCTCAGACCTTACTGCAGAAATGCTTGCGGATGGTTTCTTCGATCTTCCACAGACCTTTGAAACCCGGCTCGACGACGAAAGCGTCCCCCGAACCGAGGAAGACGGACGCTCCGCCGTCCGGCGTGATCGTCAGCTTGCCTTCGATGATGTGGACGAATTCATATTCTGTATAGGTGGCATGATAGGTGCCGGGAGTTGCCTCCCAGTAACCGGAGACCATGCCGCCGTCGTTAGACTTGTGCTGCACCCAGGTCTTCATCGAGGGCATACCTTCGACAACGACCCAACCTTTGAGATCCGTGGTCACGGGCTCAATGGCGGCGATATCGCCTAGCTTTTCAACGTAGTTCATCTCGTTCCTCGTTGTCGTTTGATG
Organism: Mesorhizobium sp. M0244; assembly: GCF_040321795.1. Lineage (NCBI taxonomy): Bacteria > Pseudomonadati > Pseudomonadota > Alphaproteobacteria > Hyphomicrobiales > Phyllobacteriaceae > Mesorhizobium > Mesorhizobium sp. M0244. The sequence continues at coordinate 126,909 of NZ_JAMYSE010000003.1, forward strand.
GTTTCATTTTGCCGATTATTCCCCGCGCACGCACGGCTCGGCTTCAGGCCGAGCCGCCGGAGAGCGGGCCTGAGACAGGGGATCAGCATGTTGATCGGGACGCTCTCAAGCTGGGCCACCAGCTCACTCTGCGGTCCTCGACCGTTTCGCCTATTGCCGAGAACGCCGCCGGCGCGTATCAAGCGTGCTTTTCTCCCCTGCCCCAAGCCTCCAGACGACCTATTCATCGACAGGTAAGCCGTAGTGTTGAAGCAGCACCGCTTCGGAGGCTATTCCTTACTTCAGGCCGGCAACGCGCCCGACTTCTTCGCCGTCCAGGTGGCGATATAGTCCATCAGGCCGGGATTGAGGCAGTCATAGGGTTCCAGCCCGATCCCCTTCAACTGGCCGCGAATGCCGTCCATGCGCTCGGGTCGACACCGGATTCGATGATCGACGAGACGAAGGCGGTGAAGCCGGGTGGCGACCAGCCGTCCTCGACGAAACGCTCGGGATGGATGAAGGACAGGCCCTTGAACGCATGGTCGCGTTCGACCGGTCCGTGCATGTGGACGCCACAGCCGGTGCAGGCATGACGCTGGATCAGCGCGCTGGGATCGACCACTTTGAGCTTGTCGCCATTCTCGACAACGGTGACATCGCCGGTGCCGGCCACGGCAACCACCGAGAATATCGCGCCTTCCGGCTTCCAGCATTTGGTGCAGCCGCAGGCATGGTTGTGGGCGATCTGGCCCTTGACCCGAACCTTGACCGGATTGCTGGTGCAGGCGCAGACCAGCGTGCCGCCGGCAAAGCTCGCGCTTTCCCTGGGCAAGCCATTGTCGATCTTAGGATGCAGTTTCTCCGCCATTTCATTCCTCCCATGTTGTGAACCACAGAGGTCGCAGGCCTGCTGGTCGGCGGCGTGTGGCTTTCCTCAGTAAACGACGACGCTTCGGATCGACTTGCCCTCATGCATGAGGTCGAAGCCCTTGTTGATGTCCTCGAGCTTGAGCGTGTGGGTGATCATCGGGTCGATCTGGATCTTGCCGTCCATGTACCAGTCGACGATTTTGGGCACATCGGTGCGGCCGCGCGCGCCGCCGAAGGCGGTGCCCATCCAGGTCCGCCCGGTGACCAGTTGGAACGGCCGCGTCGAAATCTCCTGGCGGCACCGGCGACGCCGATGACGACCGACTTGCCCCAGCCGCGATGCGACGCTTCCAGCGCCTGGCGCATCACCTTGGTGCTGCCGGTGCAGTCGAATGTGTAGTCGGCGCCGCCGATCTGGTCGGCGCCGCGCTTGGTCATGTTGACGAGGTGAGGCACGATGTCGCCGTCGATTTCCTTCGGATTGACGAAATGCGTCATGCCGAATTATTCGCCCCAGGCCTGCCTGTCGTTGTTCAGGTCGACGCCGATGATCATGTCGGCGCCGGCGAGCTTCAGCCCCTGGATGACGTTGAGGCCGATGCCGCCGAGGCCGAAGACGACAGCCGTTGCGCCTTGCTCGACCTTGGCGGTGTTGATCACGGCGCCGATGCCGGTGGTCACCCCGCAGCCGATGTAGCAGATCTTGTCGAAGGGCGCGTCCGGATTGACCTTGGCCACCGCGATCTCCGGCAGCACGGTGAAGTTGGAGAAGGTCGAGCAGCCCATATAGTGAAACAACTTGTCCTTGCCGATCGAGAAGCGCGAGGTGCCGTCCGGCATCAACCCTTGGCCCTGCGTGGCGCGGATCGCCGTGCACAGATTGGTTTTCCTCGACAGGCAGGACGGGCATTGCCGGCATTCGGGCGTATAGAGCGGGATGACGTGGTCGCCCTTCTTGACGCTAGTGACGATCTTGCCGAGATCGACCACGACGCCGGCGCCGGGCCGAGGATTGCCGGGAACAGGCCTTCGGGATCGGCGCCAGACAGCGTGAATTCGTCGGTGTGGCAGATGCCGGTCGCCTTGATCTCGACCAGCACCTCGCCGGCCCGAGGTCCCTCCAGATGCACGGTCATCACTTCAAGCGGCTTTCCAGCCTTGACGGCAACGGCGGCGCGCACTTCCATTTTCATTCCTTGATCCAAGAGGCTCGAGTCTCATCTTTATTGCCGGCCTGCTAGGTGTGGCAGGGGCCTGAATCGGAGATTTGATCTAAATTCAACGTGTAGCGATATGGAATAGTATTCCATAAGGAATACTATTCTAATAGACCAGGCGCGTCAAGCCGACGTTGATGTACCTGACAACAGACCAGGCGCCATTGAACTCACTCGACAGGATGCTGTCCCGCAACCGTGCCTCTCGACGCATGAGCCGAGACGGCAGCCATGAGTTCACGCTCTCCGGCATTTGCCATCTCTGCTGTCTTCAGAGATCCCATAGGAGTGGATGGCGGCCTCTATTCAGGGGAGTAGGTCCCCGCAGTCTCACGGCCTCGCTATGACGCTTACCGTGGTTTAGGCCTCGTCCGCCAACCTCGAGATGAATGTCGAGAGCTTTCAGGCGCGCCGGAGCATGGAGCGAAAGCGTGGTCCAGGCTTGCGCCCTATGCCGCGTCCCCCAAAGCGTCGCTGATTGCGCCGCGACGAAACGATCGACAAAAACCCGCGCCAAGCCTTGTCCGGTTTTGCGGGATGATGCGCAGGCAAACCATACCCTGACAGAGTTGTTCCGGTCTGTCCCTTTCACTTATCCGCTGCCTTCCTTAACCAGTCGCGCGTTTGTCGCGCCGGCCGTGATAGGTTCACAGTATCAGGTGTCAGCAAATGATACTGGTCCCGTCCCAGCAGCACCGGGCCGGGAAGCTGAACAAGACGCCCCGACCGCAGATGCTCGCCGCACGAGAGATAGTCGCCTATGGCGATGCGAAGACCGCGTAGCGCGGCGTCGATACATAGGTGCGAGCGGTTGAAAAACAGGTGGTTGTCGGGATCCTCCAACACAATGCCTGCCGTGGTGCAAAGGCGCGTGACTGGCAGGCAAGTGCAAGCAGAGAGCCCAGATACGCCAATTTGATGTATTACCGCGAGCTTCTTCAACGTGCCTGGCTTCATTGTTTGGCACCTCGGATCCACGTGCCTACGCCCGGGATTTAGCCGCCGCATCGCCTGCAGATTCCGCTCGTGCATTGACTTAATTCCCTGTTGTGGTAAATCACCATTCTAAATGGAACATCGTTCTTTAAGCATGCACTGGGAGGTATCGGATGAGCAGGCCTGAATACGACGTCGTAATTATCGGAGGCGGACACAACGGCCTTACGACGGCGGGTTACCTTGCTCGTGCGGGCCTGAAGACGATCGTGCTTGAGCGGAGAGGAATTGTAGGCGGCGCCGCTGTCACCGAAGAGTTTCATCCAGGCTTTCGTAATTCCGTCCTTTCCTACCTCGCCGGAATGCTCCATCCAAACGTAATCCGTGATTTGGAACTTACCAGCCATGGGTTGGATCTCATCGAGCGTACTGGGACGACTTTCCTTCCCTTGCCTGATGGCGATGCAATGTTAATTCCGGGTGACACCCCTGGGATAGAGCGCGAGATTCGGCGCTTCTCCCAACGCGATGCTGAGCGTTACCGCGCTTTTGAGGCTGAGATTGAGATCGCCGCGGATATGATCCGCGATACCCTTCTAGAGACACCCCCCAATCTAGGCGGTGGATTCGGCGATCTGCTGTCCCTTATCAAAATGGGAAATCGTTTCCGAAAGCTTTCGACATTGCAGCAGGAAACCTTTGTGAAGCTGATGACGATGAGCATCGCTGACTACCTCAACGAGTGGTTCGAATGTGATCCGCTTAAGGGCCATCTGGCGTGGGACTGTGTGGTTGGCAATATGGTCAGCCCATATCATCCAGGTTCAGCATATCTACTGATACATCACGTAATCGGCGAAACCAACGGCAAGAAGGGTGTCTGGGGTCACGCTCGTGGGGGCATGGGCGCCATCACCCAGGCAATGGCTCGCTCCGCAGAAGCAAAGGGTGCGGAGATTAGGGTGAATTCGCCCGTACTAGAAGTGATGGTAGAGAAAGGTGTCGCCCGCGGCGTTATACTGGGGGACGGTACCGCCATCCGCGCGAGGGCAGTCGCTGCGAACGTTGGTCCTAAACTTCTTTATCTTCAAATGATAGATCGCACGGCACTTGACTCCGAGTTCGTGCGCCAGATGGAGGGGTGGCGGTGCCGATCGGGCACATTTAGAATGAATGTTGCTTTGTCGGAGTTGCCGCGCTTCAACGGTCTCGATAGAATAGGCGACTTCGTAACGCCTCTTAACGGCGGCATCCACATGTGCTGGTCCTTAGACCACATGGATAGAGCATACGACGATGCCAAGCGAGGCGGATGGTCGCAAGATCCTCTCGTCTCGATGATAATCCCGAGCCTCTGCGATAACAGCCTTGCTCCGGCAGGCAACCACGTCGCGAGCCTTTTCTGTCAACATTTCAATCCCCAACTCGCCGACGGGAAAACTTGGGATCAGGCAAAGGACGAAGTTGCTGATCATGTCATCGCCACCGTTACTCGCTACGCTCCAAACTTCCAGTCTATTATCCTCGGGCGCCAAGTTCTGAGTCCGCTGGATCTCGAACGCGAGTTCGGACTAGTGGGAGGCGACATTTATCATGGGGCCCTTCATCTTGACCAGCTCTGGGCGTTGCGCCCGGCCGCCGGGCATGCCCAGTACCGCGGCCCTCTACGCAACCTTTACATGTGCGGCTCCGGTTCCCATCCGGGAGGGGGGGTAACCGGAGTGCCCGGACACAATGCGGCGAGAGAAATCATCAAAGATTTCAGAAAACGTCGGCTCGCCGGTTGAGTCTTAGGCGCGAAGATTTTGCGGAACCGGTAACGCAGGCAAGATACAGCAAGAAACTAGGATCGAAGATTGCGCAAGCAGGAGCTGATGTTCGCGATTCTAAATCGGCGCCGAATGGCCTTCTGCCGGTTTTTCGGACGTAACAGAAACGGCCAAGGCTCTAATCGCCACTGGATGACAGTTCAGTGTCAGGTCACTCCCCGACCCTGAACGAAGAGGGCATGGTAGATGGCTTCGTGGCTGATGCGCATCGTCGTGTCGTCCGAGAAGTCGATCGGCCAGCGTCGGGCGATTTGCTCCTGGCTCCAGGTCCATCGCGTCTCCTTTGTCGGGCCATGCCGGCGGCGGCACGGAACGGCGGGACCAGGAACGGCAGCGCCACTCGGGGTCATGATCATGCCGGCCAGTTGCTCCACATAAGTGCGCAAGGTGATGTTGAGCGCAAGCTTAGTCGGTTTGGGCCGACGGGCCGATCGCTCAGCGTGCCCTTGAGCAGTCGACGCACGGTACTCCAGGCCACCGCTGCGCGTCGCGGCGTTGCGTCGTAGCTCCCGGAAGGTTGTCGAGGCGGATCGGCCAAGCCGATCTCGCGTCTCGAAAGACCCTGAACGCAAAGCAGTGCGATCTCCTCGCGGTTACCCGAACGAGAGATACCGCCGGAAGATCTGAACACCGCTGGTGGCATTCCGCCCGCCTGTCGGAACAATCTGGTTCCCTTAGGCTGCGACATGCCAGCCGCCACCGCAGCATCACTACAAGGCATCAAGACCGATCCGAGCCCGATCGCTATTTCACGCCGCTCAACGTCAACACTCAAATTCAACGACCTAGAAAGACCGCCACAAGGTCCATTTCGGCAATCTGATGCCGCTTTTGCAACGGCTCGTATCCGCTGGTTCTCGGATTGGGTCGTTGTTCAGAGGCAGCGTCGCACAAAATTCTCCAGCAGCTTTGAGATATTATTCTTGAAGTCGTTTACTGGAAGGCTTCCGCAAAACAGGATCGAACTCGCAGAGAAGACGAAATTTCCCTTCGGCTTCGGAACCAAGCAAAGATCTGCCCTGATCTCCGAGGCCTGCCAGTCAGGCATGTTCACTCGCGCCCCGAAGTCTAACTTTTCCGGGGCAAGGTAGCAATCGTTGGTAAACTTTTCTGACTTCGCGAGGACTACAGCTTCCGGAGGTGTTCCCAAGGACAAATCGACGATGTCGAACTCGAATCCAACCGCCCCCCCACCGGAAAATCCAAAATCGCCGAGAATTTCGTCATCTATGCCGTCAAACAGCCACTCAAAATTCGAATCATAAGAAGCTTCGGTACGCCGATAGTAGGTGCCATTGTACGGTCCGTAAGCCGACATGCCAACGCCGACGAGCTGCTGCGGAGGCCTGTCGTTCTTGAGCCAGAGGCCGCCGTATTGGCCATCGAAGGCATGGAAGTACTCTCCTGGTTCTGCCTCCCATGTCCTGGCCCCGGTCTGGCCGCGTCGAACTTCAATAGCGCTAGGAAATGCCTCGCTGGTAGCTATCCGCCAATAGAATCCATTGGCGCCGAGGTAGCCCAAGCTGCCGCCGCCGGCCACAAAGTCTTGGACTGAGTCCAGTGTGCGAGCCGTGTGGTATTCGGGGTGGGTCACGGTGAGCAATAAGGCATACTCTTCAAGAGCCTTGCTGCCCTCGGCTTCAAGGTCATGATCCGTGACCACATCAAAAATAATATTTTTTGCCTCACACCACGCCACGAGATGCATATCGGCTGGGAAATGTCGCAATCCCGATCCCCGCCTCTCAGCGTAAGCGATGTAGCCGGGCCTCATGGTTAGCATTGGCCGCAATAGAGAACTGAACTGGATCCCCGCGTTGTCGGGATGACAATCGTAAAGTGAGCGACCAAAATTCGGATGCTCTTCCGGATGGTGTGGATAAGCACGCCAGTCGTTGCGCCTTTCATGATACTTGGCATCAAAGTTGTCGCGGGGATGATTGGCGTACGCAAGATAGGTAAATGTCGAGAAAAGCACCGCAACCCTTGCCTCCGTAGCATCTCGGGCCGGGCGGACAAAAAAAGGAATGATGTCCTCAGCGTCCCCGCATCTCAAACGGATGCCATACACTCCGCTTGAAAGGTCGCGGGGAATATCGAAGCAGAAATCCGTTTCCCAGCAGCAATCGTAGAGGTCGTCCTCGTGGAAATGGACGGCCGCATATTGATCAGGCGCATGCCTCCAGCATATTTCATCGCCCGACCATCGCGAGCTGCGCACGGCTCGAGCGGGCAGATTATACAATGTTCCGTCGAGCCGCGACGGCCCTTTGTCGCGTATGTGCGATGTCGGGATGTCAATGCTGAAATCCCACGAAGCGAGTATGGACTCTTCTTCAACAGGACCCTCCAAGAGTCGCCGGACAAGCTGCTCTCCACGCAAAAACATGGGGGCTTCGAGCCGGCCGTTGAAGAATGCTGTGAACGCTGTCGGGTCTTCATGCTGTGGCCTAGCCGCCAGCACCAGTTTTTTAAATACCTCTTCTTTGGGAGTCTTCGTCTCAACCTCGAAACATCGTGATCCTGTCTGGACAGCATATGCGACCAGACGCAGCCGGCGCCCTGCGATCGCAAGACGCAACTCATACCAGCGCCCAATTTCGAACGCGAAGGAGACGGCGCCGGTTTCCGCTGTCGTCTCGAGCTTTAGACCGCATTTATGAATGCTGATTGAAACTGCGCCTCCCGACTCGGGAATAAAGGAGAACAACACCTGGGGCGACTCTCGCAGAAGACGCGGTTGGAATCTGATTGAAAACGTTGCATCCGCGGTGATTTCCAAGCCGCCAAGGGGAACGATGCCGTAAGAGCCCGGGCGCGTCGGCTTCGCAATTGACGTGTAGGTACCTTCGAAATTTGAGGGCACTCGACGAACATCTATGCCGGGCCCTTCCGGATTGGGATCGGCCGAGATAATGCGAACGAGATCGGCAGCATAGTCGCTGGAAAAATCACTGGATACTTTTACTTCGATGGTTTCGCCAGCCCGGGCCGAAAGCCGATTGGTGTAGCCGATTAGCATACGCCTTTACTCCTCCACGGGTCGCGTCACGAGAAATCCCGTTGCAAATGGAACAATGTTTTGTTAATCGCTATGCTACCTACTGTCAATCTGACCTTTTGAAGGCGGCGTGGCACAGATCAGATTCGTTCTCTTTCGCCGCCAAAATGCCAAAAGGGGTGAGGAAGCGGCGATCAGTGGCGGCAGACACTGCCGCTGGCGTGCAGGCTCCATAGTCGCTGCGATTAGAAACCGGCCATACGTGCCGCGTGAGCGGCTCTACAACGGCATTCGGCGATCGGTTCTCGATAATTGCGGATTCGATGAAAACTGTTCTGGAGAGCCTCCGCTCTAGTCCGAAAGCAAAAACCGGTCTAATACATTACGAGTTATCCGGTCCGTATAGAAATCGCTCTCAATTAAACCTCTTACCCACTCACACGTTGCTGCGCAAAAGACCTCGCCGCTCCCTCTCTTAAAAGAGACCATCATGCCGCTGCCGCGAGAGTATTTGTCAGTCGCCTCGGCGGAGGGACCTGGAGTCGTGTCCAAAATAGATGCGATAAAGCGAGCTTCAGTATCGCCACGTTGAAGATGATAGGAATGCTCGGGCAATCCGTATTCAGAATTACTTGCCCAATTCATTGCAACGATCTCGAGTCCCTCGGGAGTGCCCCCTTTTCCGGTCGGCACCGGAAGACCATCAACAAATGTATAGTCCAAGCCATCTACCTCATAGGCGAAGATGCTTGCCTCATCGCCAAATGTATCAGCATACCCAAGACCCGTCCCCTCCAACGACCAATGCTTATGCCTGAATACGTTGAAACCCCGCGTGGATCGTTGTGCTATGCCAAACGTGGCAGCGTAGATGCCTCGCGTTCCATTTACACCGAATGTTTGGGCGCCAGGATAACCAATCAACGGATCCTCCCAAAGGCTAGTCATTAGCTCAGGGTTCTCATGGCGCATCGGATCATGGTCTCGCGCCTGAGATTTATAACATACTTGGCCGGATATTCCTTCACGGAGCCTGATTTGCCAAAAGAAGTTTCCTGCGAACCTGGCAACCTTGCCGCCCCGGTCCACGAATGCGTCGACGGCGCGACGCATTGGAGCCGACCAATATTCACAATGTCCGACGAATGCCATACATGGGTACGCTTCGACATATTCTGGCTTAAGTTCCAAGTCCTCCTGAGCAATGACATGCACATCGTAACCCGCTTGCTCAGCCCATCTCAGGAATGGGCGCTCATACGTTGCCCAGCCCGCCGAGGCGTAATAGCGTGAGTAGCCGTTCGCAAATGCCCACTCTTTCGAGCCCCAATAGGGTTGCTCGGGCCTACGCGGCCGAGTTTTGGGAACGTTGCGAGGCGCGGCCGAAGGCAGCCATACTTGACCTCTTGCCCAAGGGCGTTGTGAAGACAAGATTGGTGAAAACCCGTCTGGATAACCTGGATGGAGGCCAATGTAATGAGATGCGCCGCCCCAATCGTTGTAAGCTGCCCAAGTACATGTGGAAGCCACGAGCAGAACTGTTTTGTCCGACCTACCTTTGTTCGAGCGAACAAAGAAAATGTGATGGCCCAACGCCGGCTCATTGCTTTCTCGGCTGGGATCACGCATTTCGACTATGTATGCGCCTGCGGCAACGTCCTCGGGCAGCTCAAGACTGATGGTTTCCTGCCAACCGCAGCCGTTCATGTAGGACTGAGCAGCTATCTTTTGAAAGTCCACACTTACGCCCGTCCAGCTTGTTAACCTGACAGGAATCAATCCGTCCTTCTGTATTGCTATATCGAGCTTTGGCACAGTCGACGAGATAAACAGGTTGACCGGTTCCCCAGGCGAGTAGCTAATTTTGTTGCTGTAGCACCATGCGGCAGGAAGGCCATATCGATCAGGCACCTCCACCCATGAGCTGTTCCAAGCCGCCCCACTTGCTGAAATGATCTTAAACGGCCAAGATTCAGCTGCCGTTCGAGGTTCCTGGTTTTTTTCTGATTTCTTTTTCATTTGCATCCTCTATTTGCACACGTCGGCGCGCTACACAGTCTGCTCGATAGGCGCTGCCGCGCACCGACTAGAGCTTGCCGGGCTTAGCTACTCATGTCGAGACGGCCAGACGCTCACGAGTGTGCCTCCGCTCAAGGCACGGCCGCGATGACTTCCACCTCAATGCGCGGCCCGCCATGAAGTGCCGCCACGCCTACCAGGGTGGAGGCCGGGGGAGCATCGCCGTTAAGGTAGCGAGTCCGAACGTTACGAAGGGTGTCGACAAGCGAGGGTTCGAGTCCGACAATGAAATAGGTGATCCTGGCAATATGCTCATACCCCAAGCCCGCCGCGGCCAAGGTGCGGCCAAGCTCCTCAAAGAGTGCTTCGACCTCGGCCTCAAATGATTCATTGACCAAGTTCCCTGCCCCATCCAGACCCAGGATTCCGCTGGTGACATATACTCCACTCCCCTTGAGCAACATGCCTTGCGACATGCTCCGAACGGGCGTGTGCGACAATCTCACAGGCACAAGGATGTTTTCATTGCTGTCAGTCATCAATTGGCTCCTTCGGGAACGAAATGGCAGATCGAGCCTCGCGCAAATCAGGAACGCGGAGCCCATTTGGCCCCCGCCAACAGCCTCGGGAGGATGTGGAAGCGTAGTTGGACGGGGCTATTGAAAAGCGTGGCGGCACCCAGAAACGCCTGGTGGGATTTCCGACTTCCCCGGCCAAACGCTCGCTCGCCAAGGGCTATGGCCAGGCAATCGACGTCGCTCGCCCGAACCTGACGACATCGAAAGGACCGGGATTTAGAAGGGTGATCCTTTGTTCGCAGGTTCATCGACCTGAGCATCACGCGCAATGCAACCTCCAGATGCGACGACAAGCTGTCGCTGTGTGCCCAGCCCGCTCGCGCCCAACTCCACAATGTCACCCTCTTTTAGGAATTGCGGAGGCTTCATGCCGAGCCCGACGCCGTGCGGCGTCCCCGTAGTAATGACATCGCCTGGTTCCAAAGCCATAAAGTGAGAGATGTATGAGATCAGATGGGCAAACGGGAATATCATTTTCGCCGTGGTTCCGGACTGCCGAGTTGCGCCGTTAACTTTGAGCCAGATCTCAAGATTCTGCGGATCAGCCACTTCGTCGACCGTCACGAGCCAAGGTCCAAGAGGGCCAAATCCCGGACGTGACTTACCTTTCATCCATTGGCCGCCACGGTGAATCTGGTCACGCCGCTCAGAGACATCGTGGCAAAGCAGGTAACCGGCGACAACAGAAAGCGCATCGTTCTCGGCGACCTGATAGGCTTTTTCACCGATGACCACGGCAATTTCGGCTTCCCAGTCCAGCATCTTCGAGCCCGGCGGCATCGGTATGACGTCATAAGGCCCTGATATAGAGGAGGGAGCCTTCGAAAAGACGACCGGTTCTTCGGGAACAGGCGTATTTGTCTCCGTGGCATGATCTATGTAGTTCAGGCCAACCGCAATGAAATGACGGACATCTGCCACGGGAGGCCCTAGGCGCACATCCGCGCTGACCACAGGCAGGGAACTGATGTCCAGTGAACGCAACTCGTCCAGCCTCTGCCTGGAAAGCGTGCTGGGCCCGATATCGCTAATAATCTCACCGAGGTCGCGAATGGTCCCTTCGTTATCAAGTACGCCAGGTCGTTCTGCACCGACGGCGCCGTATCTCAAAAGTTTCATGATCGACCTCAGCCCGCCGCCATTTCGGTTTTCAGCCGCGTGTATTCCAGTTGGTAGCGACCGGCCCTGGGCCGGCTCACGTAGGGGTGCTGCAGGATCGTTTGCGTTGGCGACCACAAAGCCTCCGCGTTGCACCCTTCCAAGATGATGATCCACACAGGGGGCGCGTCGTAGTCGCTCTCTTTCCGGGTTTCCGCTGTTTTGACCTGCGTCGCCTCACCATCGGCGTTACAGAGGTGCGCTCCTGTCAGAAACGGCGCCTGTGTCAGGCCGGCTAGGAGCTCGGCCAATTCCTCTTCCGGGTTGTCCGGCGCATCGGCGGAAAGTTCAAAACGCACAGTCGCGACGGCTCCACCAGGACCCGGTCCTCCTGAGTACAACACGCGAGCCAGTCCTCGCGACGTATTGAGAAAATGGGACGTGGCCCGCCGTGTCCAGGGTGTCGGCGCGTTAAGGCGTTTGGCGTATTCGGGACCGGTCAGGACTTCGAACCCTTCCACCTCATAAAGCGTGAAAAATTCCGGGTGTGTGTTCGTATCCGCCGCTCTATACCGGCGGCCCCGCAGGAATCCCGGAATGTCTGTCCTTTCGGGCATGTGCTCGTGGATGTGCCACTGGTAGAAATCGAGCCTTCCCTCATTCGCGATGCCATTCCAGATTGCCACCACCCCGTTGCCGCTAAGCATCTTCCACTCCTTATGTGTTGCCCGTTTCAAACGTTACGGAAACAGGCTCGAACCCTTCAAACTCGGCCGAGATCACATCGCCCGGATTGGCAGTGAACAGCCCAGTGAAACTCCCGGTCGTCACGATAGTGCCCGGCTCGATGGGAACGCCCCGGGAGCGGAGGTCGCCCGCAAATTTGACGAGCAGGCCGATGAGATCGCTGTCGGGATGTCCTCCTACACTCTGGTGCACCAGAGTGCCGTTGATCCTCAGTTTCACCTGCTGCGTCGCAAACGAAACGCCTTGCCACACCTCATTCAACGCGCTGCAGACGAGTGCGCCATTCGCCAGGAGGTCGGCGACCATGGCATTGCGAGGAGCCGGAGACGGGCCGCCCCAGCGGCTATCTACCACTTCGATCGCGGCGCACGCTCCGTCGAGCGCATCGAGAATATCAGTTTGCGTGAAGCTGTAGCCTCCCGTTGGCGCGCGGGAAAAGCGGAACGCAATCTCGCATTCAACGCCGCCCCGTCCGTACAACTGCTGCTGCAGATGGCAAGGGCTCGTGAACAGCCGTTCTGCCACGATCGGTGCCGACACCAGATCGCCGTCAGCGAGCAGCGCAGCCTTCCAGGCGACAACGGGTGTAGCCAGCCCTTGGATAACGCGCCGCTGGATTTCCAAGGCGGCCGACCGGCTTACATCGCGCAGTACCGCGTCATCGACGACAAGGCGGCCCTGCCCGCGGTATGCGGCCAAGAGACCTTCGGAAAGATAATGAATGTGCTCGCTTGCGCTGTGTGACATGATATACTAATTGGAATGTCGTTCTACAGCGACCCTATGCGGTCTTCTCGCTGGGGTCAACAGGGTATCTGGGAAAATGACAGCGGCGCTGTATTTCCCTCCCGAGCCGGGGATTCCGGCCGATCAAGGGAGTAATGTCGTGGCTCAAGCGGACGCTACATTTGACGTCATCGTTGTCGGAGGCGGAGGGTCAGGGCTCTTCGCTGCGGTGGAGGCGGCAGAGCTAGGCCGTCGCGTCCTTGTCCTCGAAAAGAACCCCCGGCCGGGAGGTATGACGAGTTGGGCGATCGGATCACTTTCTTCGAGCGCGTCGCCAATGCAGAAGGCGATCGGAATCGACGACGTCCCCGATGCTCATTTCGAAGACATGGCACTGTTTCATGGCCCGCTGCTCGCGAGGGACAATCCAGAGCTCCGGCGTGCTTTCGTCGACAACGTTCCGCAGACGCTCAAAAAACTCCTCGACATGGGCGTCGTCTTTTTCGGGCCAATGCCCGAACCGCCCCATCGTGTGCCCAGAATGCACAACGTGCTACCCAACTCGCGGTCCTATGGACATGCACTCTATCGCAGGGCACGCAGTCTAGGAGTTGACGTCCGCCTAAATCACCGCGCTATCCGTCTCATCAAGGAGAAGGGTCGGATTTCCGGCGTGGCGGCTGAGCACGGAGGTGTCATACATCGATACTTCGCGACTCGGGGGGTGGTCCTTGCCGGAGGTGATTTTAGCGCGAATCGGGAAATGAAACAGGAATTTGCGGGAGAAAGCGTGGCCCACGCGGACGCTCTCGTAACCACTAGCACGGGTGACGCCATCCGGATGGGTTTGGAGGCCGGAGGAGAGATCGTCAACGGCGATCTCGTCAGCGGCCCGCAGCTGCGCTTCATACCTCCCCGCAACAACCTCATGACCAAGCTACCGCCAAACCGGTTCCTTGCTCTCATCATGAAGTGGTCGATGACGCAGCTTCCACCAGCGCTCATCCGGCCCTTCATCATGATGTTCCTCACTACCGTCCTCGAGCCGCAGAGAAAGCTCTACGAGTGTGGCGCGATCCTGATCAATCGCGCGGGCGAGCGGTTCACTGACGAATGCGACAGGCCCCAGTTCAGCGTGCCATTCCAGCAGGATCGCGAGGCATTTATCCTGCTAGATGGTGCTCTGGCGGAGAAGTTCAGCAAGTGGCCCTACTACATTTCCACTGCTCCGGGAGTCGCCTACGCCTATCTGCCGGATTATAGGCGAAACAGGAAAGATATTTTCTATCAGGCCAACACAATCGGCGGGCTAGCGGCCAAGATCGGAGTCCCCGGTTCGGCGCTTGAAAAAGCCGTTGCTGCCTATAACCAGAAGCTGCGGGAAGGCACCCCGGGCCTTGTACGCGCTCCATTCATAGCCTTAGGCCCGGTCCGCAGCTGGGTTCTCACCGAGGGTGGGTTGAGAATCAATGCATCCATGCAAGTACTAGGCAACGACGGCGAGATCATTCCCGGTCTGTATGCTGCCGGTGCAACCGGTCAGGGCGGAATCATCCTAGAAGGCCACGGACACCACCTAGGGTGGGCCTTTACATCAGGAAGACTAGCCGGTCGAGGAGCAGCAACGAGCGCCTGACGCCAAAGCTTCATTGAGGAGATTGCTGGCCGCGGAGGTCGTCCGGTTCTCGGAACCAGTAAGTTTGCCTTGCTAGCCACGTAACGGAAATCCAGTCGTCTTTGATTTCTCCCCTATCTTTTGTCGCCCGTGAGGAGACCGAGCTGCATCGACGCGCTGCAAAAGGACGCGGCCCAGGGATGGGCGGTTGACAAATACGGGGATCCCATGATCGACCCAAACGCCGCGCTGCAATTGCTACTATGATAGACTTGGTCGATGGTGTGCTGCTCGATCTCGAACAGGGGGTCGGCGTCTCTCTGCTTTCTTACCGAAAGTGTTTTCGCAGGTACCGCTCGAAAACGCTTGACCGATGGGCAAACCAATCCTAGAAGAATGGTTTTCCTGCTAGAATAACATTCTGGAGAGATTGCGTGCGGGTTGTCAACTCTCTTGTGGAGCGATGTTTTGCCGTCGTTGAGCTGCTGGCCAATGAGGCTTCTTCAATGCGGCTCGGCGAGATCGCCGAAAAGCTGGACCTGCAAAAAAGCGCTGCCCACCGGATGCTCAACGTCTTGTGCGAGATCGGCTGGGTGGAGCAGGAGCCTGTCACGGGCTTTTACAAGCTCACCCTCAGACTTGCCATTCTGGGACAGCGCTTTCTGAGCGCCACACATCTCACGGACGTCTGCCAGCCCGTGTTAGAAGAGTTGGCCGCCGCAAGCGCCGAGCTTGTTCGTATGGCAGTAGTACAGGGCGAGACATTGACTTGGATCGCACAAGTTCAAGGCGCTCGCAACGGCTTGAAATATCAGCCCGAAATGGTAGCGAGAGTTCGCTTAGCGACTACGGCCAACGGGAGGGCTTATCTGTCGACACTAGGTAAGACAGACGCTATTCGCATAGCTATCAACGACGGTGCCAATGAAAGAGAAAGGCAATCGTTGGCCTCAGTAGAGGATTTCATTGAGGAATTGGAGCTGACTCGGAAAAGAGGGTGGGCGATTTCGGACGAGGAGGCTGAGGCCGGTATCGTTGCGATTGCTGCCCCGATCAAATTGGCGGATGGCCAGACGGTCGGCACGGTCAGCGTCGCAGGTCCGAGTTCGCGCCTAACCGCAGATCGGCATGGAGATGTGGGATCATCGATTTTAACAACGGCTGCCAAACTCGCTGAGCTCTGGCCCCTGAGGCAACAGTACGACAGAAAGTGACTTTCACGCGCACAAAGTTGCTCACTTTTCACAAGCCACAAATTCGGGCATCTCACTGATCAAGAATCGAGCGGTTGGTCCTTATCGGCTGGTTCGCTCCCTGGAGCTGCTTTAAAGCACCGGGATGATCCAGCTCGAGCCGTGCGAAGTGCGTGGCCCGAGCTCAAGCGTCGCGGGCTCGGCCATTGCCTCGGTGACGCCACTGCTCACCGATTCCGGTATGCCCAAGCGCAGCTCGGAAACCGAAGGTAAGCGCAGTGACGGCGGCTTCGGTCGCATATCCACGCCCCCAGCAATCAGGATGCAACCTCCAGGCGATCTCAACCGCCGGTGTGAAATGCGCATGATAGGGAACGTTAACAAGGCCGCAGTAGCCGATATCGCTCGCGGGAAACAGTCGCCACATTAACCCTGTCCTTATTAGACTTCTGTTCCAATTAGCATGGCGTTCCTTAATGTCCACCCGATACTGAGAGATAGCTCATCGGCATCGGGGCCAGGCAAAGCCAAGATTGCCTCAAGACGATCCTTGGTGACCGCCAAGAAGGCGAGCGCTCCTACTTGGTCTCAATCGGTCCGGCAGCCTCTGGCTGGAGCTGGCAAAGGCGAACGTCAGATTGGAGGCGCGCAGCACCGCGACAAAAATCTGCGTCAGGTATATGATGCCGGGCGGATCGATCAGCGGCACCGTCTGCTCGGCATGGTCTGTCTGCATCACCGCGCCCGCCGATTGCGGAATGTCGCGCTCGTCCGGCGCTCGAAAGCGGCGAAGTGCTCGCAAAACCAGATAGCCGTAGCCGTCGGGATGGGCGTCGCGATACTCCTGCCACAACAGCGTTAGCGTCACCCCGTTGCGCTTCAGCTCCCCTGGCGATCAGCGCAAAATCCGGTTCGCTTAGGTCTTTCGGCGGACGACCGCACGGCCCGACAGCAGCCGCTCAAGTATAGCGTCGTCATGGGCCGGCGGCAGAGGCCAGCGATGACAGCCCGGCGAGGAGGAGCCGGTCAGATGACCGTCGATCAGCTGACCAGTTGTTTGACCGGGAGCTGGCTTACCTGACGCCGGAAGCGCGTTGGCGCGAGTGGATGAACCGCGTCGAGGCCACGATTTTCGCAGCCAGCGAGCCTGTCACTCGCGAAACGCTTGGCCGCATTGTGGGAAAGAGCTGCAGCATTGAGCTGCTGATCGACGACATCCGCGAGGAATTGCGCGGTCGCCCCTATGACCTGGTCGCCGTCGCCGACGGCTGGAAACACCTGACCCGGCCGGCCTATGCCGCCATCCGCAGTGCATTTGGCGGTAACGAGCGCGCGGCAGACCTCACGCAGTCAGAGGTGCTCATGCTGATGTGCATCGGCTACTTCCAGCCGATCACCCGCGCCGAACTGTCGTCTTTCTTTGGCAAGGAGATCAGCCGCGATCTTATTGGTCATCTGCGCGGTGCCGGCCTGATCGCACAGGCGCCGCCGGCCCGAAGCATGGCGCTTAGCCAAAGCCTCCTTCAGACCGTCCCGTTTCTTTGATATGGGAGGCAGGGCGGAAGCCTTGAGAGCTTGTCGTTGCGGT
Source organism: Mesorhizobium sp. M0244 (assembly GCF_040321795.1). NCBI lineage: Bacteria > Pseudomonadati > Pseudomonadota > Alphaproteobacteria > Hyphomicrobiales > Phyllobacteriaceae > Mesorhizobium > Mesorhizobium sp. M0244. The sequence goes on from NZ_JAMYSE010000003.1 coordinate 144,308, forward strand.
GTCCCCCGACGGTGCGCAAGACGCTGCGGCGTGCGGAAACGGCGGGGCTTTCCTGGCCGCTCAGCGAGGAAGTTAGCAGCGCGATTTTGACGCTGCGCTTTACAAGGTGGAGGGTACGATGGCGGACCATCGCCGCGCCCCGGACTTCTGAGCGGCTGACCTATTTGCTGCGGGCGCGGAAGGCCGCCTGCGGGTTGCCTCCACCATAATCGTTACAGCCCGTAGATGCGGAATGCGGTGCGGCCGGAAAGCTCACGCACGGCGCCGAGCTCGACCAGCCGGTCGAACAGGCGGCGCAGCCCGCGATCGCTCATACCGGCGATCGGTGCCGAAGCGACGATCGCGTCGTTGGACAGCAGCTTTTCGACGACAATGTCCGCCGCCTTGGCCCGGAGTTTTGGCGCGACCGCAAGCAGCCGGTCCGCGCGGCGCTCGAGCTCAGCGGAAAGAACAATCACGCGCAGCGCAGCGCGTGCCTGCGCGGCAAGCAGACCTTTCGCACGCTCGGGATCTGCCATCGACGCGGGCGGGGGCTTGTGCCCAAAGCCGCATCGGCGCCTAGCAGCGGCATCGCGTGTGCCCAGCCCAGTTGCGCCAGCAGGGCGTCGGTGAGCCAGGCTCGAAGGGCGCGCGCAAAGCCGTAGCGTTCGGCGATCGCGATGGCGCCCGTCATCATTGCCAACGTTCTGTCACCGGCGGCGAGCTGCCGAAGATCTTCCGTCAGGTCGCTCACGCTCTCGTCGTCGCGGGCGTAGCCGAATTCTTCCAACGCTGCGGCAAGGTTCTTTTCCGTCAGCAGTTCTTCCGCAGGCCGAGATGTCAACCGACGCCAGGCGAGCAGTAAAAGCCCGGCGGGGCCGAGGGTCGTAGACCCTGACAAAATATCGCCCGGTCGCGTGAGCAGCACGGCGTCGCGAAGTGCTGCTTCATCCTCGACGCGGCCAGCCTGCTTTGCCGTTGCCGCGGCGGCCGAAAGCGCCAGGCGCTGCCGCCAGGCGCCGGCCCACCGCTCCTGCCGGCGGACCACCGCATCGAGCGCGCCGATGATGGCGCCCGCGGCGAGTGCGACGTCCTCAACTTCTTTTCCAGCAAGACTTTGCGCATCCGGGATGGCGCGGCGCAGCCACGTCGGCACCGTTGCCATCGGCAAGGTCGAAGGGGAACCGGCATGCGTGGCGTAGTGGCGCGGAGAGGGTTTCGGACGCAGAATCATCGCAGGCACGATGAATCATGGCGGCGCTTCTCGCAACCGAAATACCGAACAACCGCCGCGCCTGTCGGCCGTCTACAACGAACGATAATGTTGCCTTATCGCGCGTTTTGCTCTCTATAGAGGAAATGGCCGTTTTCGTTGAGCACAAGCCCAAAAATCACCCTCAGCAGGGCTCCGCATCGTCCCGCAGCACGGGGGCCGATGCCGATCAACCCGCGGCGCAGACGCCGGCCGACGACCTGCCTGATATTGTCGATGTCGTGCTCGCCATGAGGCAAACTGCGGACGATCTCGAGAACGGCGAAAAGTCCCCTGCCCCGCTGCCGGCGTCCGGTTTGGAGTCAACGTTTCGCCTGCCGGCGCATCTGGGAAAACTCGCCGATCGCGCCCGCGACTACGTTGAGGCGGCTAGCTCCGCCAACACCCGGCGTGCCTACGCCGCCGACTGGAAGCATTTTTGCGCCTGGGCGCGCCGCCAGAACATCGAGGTGTTGCCGCCCGATCCTCAGACTGTCGGCCTTTACATCGCCGCGCAAGCCTCGGGATCTGGTCGGGACAAAAAATCGGTGGCGACGATCGAGCGCCGCCTTTCTTCGCTGTCTTGGAATTATACTCAACGTGGCCAACCACTGGACAGGAAAGACCGCCACATCGCCACCGTGCTCGCCGGTATCCGCAACACCCACGCCTCCCCTCCCCTGCAGAAGGAAGCCATTCTGCCCGAGGATTTGATCGCCATGCTGGAAACGCTCGATCGCGGCACGCTGCGCGGCCTGCGTGATCGCGCCATGCTGCTGATTGGCTTCGCTGGCGGCTTGCGGCGCTCGGAAATCGTCGGCCTCGATCTCGGGCGTGACCAGACCGAGGATGGCCGCGGTTGGGTCGAGATTTTCCCCGACAAGGGTGTTTTGGTGACACTGCGGGGAAAAACCGGCTGGCGCGAGGTTGAGATCGGTCGCGGCTCGTCGGATACCACCTGCCCAGTGGTCGCCCTGCAAACCTGGTTGAAACTCGCCCGCATCGCGCATGGGCCGTTGTTTCGACGCGTCACCGGGCAAGGCAAAGCCGTCGGCGCCGAGCGGCTGAACGACCAGGAGGTCGCCCGCCTCGTCAAGCGGGCGGCGCTCGCCGCCGGCGTCCGCGGTGACCTGTCGGAAGGCGAACGCGGCCAGAAGTTTTCCGGCCATTCGCTGCGTGCTGGCCTCGCCTCTTCGGCCGAGGTCGACGAGCGCTATGTGCAGAAGCAACTCGGCCACACCAGCGCCGAGATGACCCGTCGATACCAGCGCCGGCGCGATCGGTTCCGGGTCAACCTCACCAAGGCGTCGGGGCTGTAGAAAAAGCCCCTCCCCTGCCTTACTAGGATCAAGATTTGCCGCCGCGTTGTCGTCGTTCGGCGTCTCTTCGCTTTCTCCAGTCGTCCCAATCGACAGACTCTGAGCTGGCGACATTGAGATCTGCCGGCGTGAAGTGCTCGGTAAAGAGAATGAGGTTCTGACACGGCCATCGCGCGCTCGGCGCCAGAATGCCATCGAACCCGAGGAAGGCGGCTGCATCCCCGATCTCTTGCGTACGCTGGTAGGAGAGAGATCCATACGTTTCCGGCGTTACGCCGAGGGCCTTCAATTCGGTTAGATTGGCAATCCGGAGCGTCCGTTGGGTGCGAACCGAGATCCGATGAAGGACCGATCGAATTTTGGACGGGAAGACGGGCTGGCGGCTTAAATGAAAGTGAATCTCCTCAAGCGATCCTTCCCGCTCCAGCGACGTGTAAAGTACATCGAACGAACCCGGATCCCAACGGGCTCCAGCTGGATAGCCAAGCAGCGGCTCGCGCTCCTCGCGGACAATGCGCCAGACATCTCCCTCGAATGACACGCCCTTATGCGTATCAAGCAGGTCAAGGAGTTCGAGGTCTCGCGCTCGCCGCTCCACGTGTCGCCTCAGATGTAGGCGCCGGCATCGAGGCGTTCGATCACCGCCAGGACTTCCTGGGTACGATCCGCATTGATGAGATCAATCGCGCGCTCGTTATTGAGAAGGGGATGGCGCGAATGCAGCCAAAGTCTTGTCTCGTCCGCCGTGTAGAAATCAGATAGTCGGTCAACAACGTACCGCAGATCGGCAATGACCGTCTGGGTTCGAAGATTTGGAGAGCCATTGCCGTGCGACCACCGCGACACAGTTGCGGTCGACACATCGACGATGTTGGCGATGTCCTTGCCCTGCAGGCCTCCCCGAGACCGAAGATCGTCCAGAATTCGTGCTACAGCTGTGCTCATATTGTGTTACCTGCGGTGCGAAGCAACGCTCGCACCCCTCCCCTGCCGCCGCGGTGGAACGGGTGCCCTTGGCTGGCCGGCAATTGTGCCATTCAAGGACTCCAGCACCGCATGCATCTTTTCCAATCGGTCGCTACTGCGTTGCAGCAACTCGGATAAGCCTTCATCTGATAATTTGAGCTTCGCGGCCGACCGCGCGATCCGTTCTGCGGCAGCCAGCTCCGTTTCAAGAAAATGCTGCGAACGTCGCCCGTCGGGTACCGCTGAGAGTTCTCGTATCTGGCGAGCGCGCTGGCGCAGATAGTGCGCCTTCGGATCCTTCAACGTGTCGCTCAGGCCATTCGGACAACATGACCGATCGTGGCAGCTCAGCAGAGGTTTGGCTCCTTGTGCAGCCATCAACGCGTCGACCTGCTTCACGCTAAGGAGGCGATCCAAACCACCAATCAGAACCCGCTTCTCGCGTCCTCCGCCGCCGGTCTGAGGCGGCTTCGACCAATCGCTGGCATCGAAGCGTTCCTTTTCGGCAACGCCATGACAAATTCCGCCGGCAGCGCCGAAAGCGGCAATAGCGACACCAACAAGGCCACCGACCCCATCAGCGACAACGGGGACGTCCAGTCTGTAAAAGTCCATCATTGCAGCAATGTACCGCCGCAGTCCCATCGGTGTGGCATCGGCACCAAAGCCGGAGACCCTGAACCACAGACTGTCAAACGGTACGTTCTTCAGCGCGGAGATGAAAGCCCGTCGCTGAGCAGGATCTCGAAGGGAGGCATTCTTGATCATCAACGAGTAGTCGATGCCGATGTGCTTCCCTCCTTCCGCATCGAGCGCCCGGCGTAGCGCGGTGGTAGCCTCGCAATCCAGGGCGAAAAGCTGGTCCGTCGAGCCCTCAAGAATGTGCGCGGGTGCTTGCACGGCATGGAAACCCTGTTTCACCGCAAAACGGGCTATCTGCCCGATGACGTCCCGGTTCGCGTTCGGCCGGAGATCATCCGGCGTCAGAACGCTCTCAGGGTTTGCCCAGGGCGCCGACTTGGCCGCTCCACTAAACCGGCCAATCGACGAAAGCTCGGCGACATTGGTGTCCAAGATCAGTTCGCCGCCGACGTCGGTGAGGGCCGTCAGGAGATCATGTTGCCTCAGCGCCGCTGACGCTTCCACGACGACCCTATCAACCATCATCCTTCCCGAGCCCAGCAGGGTCTCGAGCTGCCGGTGACCGCTTGTTCCGACGCGCAAAAAGTGACCAACGGGTTTCGGCTGGCCGTGCAGGTAGACGACGTTCTCGCTCATCTTCGTGCTCCTGGTGCTATTTACGTTTCGATTTCACGAATGTCAATCCATGAAATCAATTCGCAACTTCTAAAGGTTCATTATCGATAAGTCACGCAATCGGCCGACGCCGAACTCGCTTCTGCCCTCCACAGGGACTTTTCAGGTTTTGCCTTCACCGTCGTGACGATCGACGATCCCTTTTGGCGCAACCCTCATGCTGTCGTCGCTGCCGACGGCACCCGCCTCGGCGACCATCGCGCCTAGGTCGAGCGCGCACTGGCCGATGTCGGCGGCGACCTCACCGCCTTCTGGAACCGGCATCGCGAGAGCGGAGAAAAATTCGCCGAATGGCGCGGCGCCAGCGCCTTCGCCTTTGCGCCGACCGGGCTGGGCGTCGCCGACTTCGTGCAACTCTCGCTCGGCAGCGAGTTCGAGGTCCTGGCCGGCCCCGTCGTTGATCCCCACCACCGTCCCAACAGCGTCGACCATCTCTTCGAGCCGACCTGGGTTTCTCGCGATTTCGCTGCTGAGACGCAGCGGATTTCGTGCCGCGCGAGAACCGCTTTTTTGCCGACTGGGAGCGTTCGAGCGCTTGCGGCCACCGCATCTTTGACCACTGGGCCTTCGATATCCACGACCTCGAGGTGCGCGAACAAAAACGCGAGATCGGTTTTATCCCGCGGCCACTGAAAATGCCCACCGAGAGGGTGCTCGCCGGCGAGAGCGTGTCCGTGCATCGGCTGATGGAGCGCATCGAGGCGATCGACGCCGAAATGGGCCTGCCCTTCGCCTGGTTTTTTCTGATGAGCCACGGCTACTGGGTCGATCTCGGATGTCGGCCACACCATCGCCGACGGACTGCGCGCCGGGCGCGTGCGCCTGCCTGACCGCGATGCGGCCGTTCTGCTCGAATGGGCAGACAGAAAATATCTGTTCTGAGCCGTCGTCATGGACCTTCGCCTGCCAAAGCCCTCTACCTCCGACCCAAGGATCCGGCGCGCGGAAGCGCTCGACGCGCTCGATTCAGTGCTGCCGTTCGAGCGCAGGGAGCAGTTGGCCGAACTGCTCACCGACGATGACGTTGAAACCCTGCGGCACCTGGCCAACGAAGGCATCGGCGAGAATTCATTGCGGGCGCTGGCCTCCGACCTCGGCTACCTCGAGGTCTGGTGCCTGGCCGCGACCGGTTTTTCGCTCCCTTGGCCGGCGCCGGAGGCGCTGCTGATCAAATTCGTCGCGCACCACCTGTGGGATTTTGCGAAACGCGAAACCGATCCGGCGCATGGCATGCCCGCCGACGTTGCGGCAACGTTGAAATCCCGGGGGCTTTTGCGCGGCGACGGACCGCATGCGGCCGCCACCGTGCGCCGGCGTCTGTCAAGTTGGTCGACGCTGACCAAATGGCGCGGTGTGCGCGGTGATTTTTCGGCCCCTGGGCTGCACAGCGCGATAAAGCTGGCGGTGCGCGCCAGCGCCCGTCCGCGCGGCCGCAAGAGCAAGAAAGCCGTGACCGCCGATATTTTGTCCGCCCTGCTCAACACCTGCGCCTGTGACCGTCTCGTCGACGTGCGCGACCGCACCCTGCTCATCACCGCCTTCGCGTCCGGCGGCCGCCGCCACACAGCGAATTTCTGCTCTGCGCGTCGAGCAGCTGGTCGAGGAAGACCCGGTGCCGGCCGATCCCAGGGCTCCCGATGGCGACAAACTGCCGTGCTTGTCGATCCGGCTCGGCCGAACCAAGACGACACAGGCCGACAGCGACGCTTTCGTGCTGCTGGTTGGCCGACCGGTAACGGTGCTGCGAGCGTGGCTGGAGCGCGCCGGAATAAGCGAAAGCGCCGTTTTTCGCGGCATCGACCGCTGGGGCAATCTCGAAAAACGCGCCCTAACGCCTCAGGCGGTCAACTTGATCCTGAAGCGGCGCATCGCCGAGGCCGGGCTCGACCCGGCAGCGTTCTCCGCCACGGCCTGCGCTCCGGCTACCTCACTGAAACCGCCCGCTGCGGCATTCCGCTGTCCGAAGCAATGCAGCAATCGCAGCACCGCTCCGTGCAACAGGCATCGCGCTATTACAACGACGCCGAGCGCCAATTGGGTCGCGCCGCGCGGCTGATCGTCTACCCGGCCTCAGGCTCACTGGTCCCGGCCGCGCTGTTCGGCTCAAACGATCCCACTGCGCTGCAGATGGCCGCTGAGCCGCAAAAATTGCGCTTCGCGGGTGCCAGGGAACTTGCCTCAGCGAGGCCTGACGTTGCAAGGATACGAAACGTATTGTAGCGCGAACGCAGTACCCATCGCGCACCTTGATCTTGGCCCAAGTAGGCCCAACAGAACGTAAACGCGGGAGCGCGTATTGATGGAAACCAGGATCATCGACAGCCGGGACGATTTCGCTCAATGGGCGATTGATCGGACCAATGCGATCCTGACGGATCAGGGTTAGGAACTCGCCACCGTCGCCCGCCACGGAAACGAAGCCCAAATCGGCGCGACGGCACAGGCGCTCGGCCAGGCGATCGTCGATGCGCTGCTTGAGGCGTTTGATGGCCTCGCAGGCGACGAATGAGCCGTGAGACACATGACTGCTGTGATGATGGAAACGGCGGCCGGCAGGCGGGCTCACAGATCCATCCAGCCTCGGCCGGTAGAGGAGGAAGGGCCTCCTCGGACGAGGTCGACGAGCTATGTTCAGAAACAGCTTGGCCATCCCTCCAAGATGAGCCGCAAATACCAGCATCGATGCGACCGGTTCCGGCTCAACCTCACCAAGGCTTCCGGGCTGTAGCGAAGAAATACCCTCCCCTCCCCTATGGCGCGTGCTCAATCGTGGGAGGTCGAGATGCAATCTGCGTCTAAAGAGGATACCACCCGGAGCGTCGCTCGGGCAAAGGCGAGCTTTCGGAGGTTATCAAACGCGCACAGTCTTTGCCACAGACGATTACGAGACCTCGACGCCGCCGTGCTGCTTGCCTGAGCGGACAAGCCGTATGTGTTTTAAGCGAGCACTATGGACTCCCGGCTCCCGAAATCTCCATTTGACGCAAAACTGCGGCGCGCCGAGGCGCTCGACGCAATTGGATTCGGTGGTGTCGATCGACCGCCGCGCGTTTCTGGCCGGCGTCTTGTCCGACGGCGGCGTCGAAACGCTGCGCCATCTGTTAAAAGAGGTATTGGCGAGAAATCGAAAAAGGCGCTTGCGTAGACCTCGGCTATCTCGAAGCGTGGTGCCAGGCCGCCTTAGGCAGCCCTGCCTTGGCCGGCACCGGAGGCCTGGTCAAGTTCGTCGCCCATCACCGCATGCCGGCCGACGTCTGGGCGACGCTGAAATCCCGAAGGGGGCTTTTGCGCAGCGACGGGCCGCAGGCGCCATCGACGGTTCGCCGGCGGCTGTCGAACTGGCCGAGACCGCCGCGCAAATGGTCAACGAAAAAGGTCGTGCCACAGCCCGGCGCGTTGAACTTTGCCACCACGTCGCATCTAATAGACTGCCGTCTAAATTGCAAAAAAACTTAGTGAAAACAATCGGACTGCTAGGTCCAAAGGGGTCAACAAGACCGGAAGCGTCTCAGTTCGATATTCAGAGCGCTGCCGGAAGCCTGCTCCAGCGGACAACGGCGATGGATCGCGTCGTCTGTCCACGCGCCTTTGGACCACTCAAATAGCCCGGAATGAGTCGCTTCCACGAGGCCGGAATCTTCGAGAACGCGGACAGCGCCGGTGGACAGGACGCAATGATGCGGTGACTGTGGAAAGGCGCATTCGATCAAACTACGGCCGTTTTTAACTTGCCTGTAGTAGACCCGATATCCGCCAGCGACTGTCAGTCTCGAATGTCGTGAGACCGCAATCGCCGACAATCCTTCGATCTATATTGCGCTCAACAGCAAACTGAAACCATCCCGGATTGCCTGGATTGCGCAGCGCGTCGATGCCAGGAATGCGCCTCCGCCATCTTCGGTGAAGGTCTCCCAGCTTTGAAACCGGGCGACTTTGGGCTTGGCGCACATCGCGCCGAAGACATCAGGGATCGAGCGGGGTGAAGCGGCGAGCGGGTAGGCGGTGCGATTTGAGGAACCTTATCGAAAACCGTTGGATCGCATTTCGCATCTGCCCGGGACAGACGCGTGGACCGCGCCGAGGGTCAAACTGAAATAGACCAGTTCCGTATGACCTTCTACCGCCAGTTAGCGTTAACCTTTTGTTAACTTAAAATTTCTTGTCGGGACAAACGAATCGGACATAATGACGGCATTCGAAAGAATTTTGGCGAAATGCCGTCACTTGAGGTTCCGGAAAGCATGAACGTTTTAGCGCCCGTGTCGAAACCCCTCTTCGACGACACCATTCTGGCACAAGGCCGCGAGATTTCCAGGAAGCTGAACCAGCTTCGTTTCGAGACCTTCCCACCGAACGCCAGGAAGACCTTGCGGCAATTTTCACTCGGGGAAGCGGCGTATTTTCTCGGGGTCTCGACTAGCAACCTCAAGAAGCTGCACCTTGAAGGCAAGGGTGTCGAGCCAACCATACATGCCGGAGGTCGCCGGACATATTCCGCCGAGCAGATCATGGAGCTGCGTCAATGGCTCGACCGCCACGGCCGAGCCGATGTGAAGAAATACGTTCCTCACCGCCGCAGGGACGAGAAGCTGCAGGTCGTTGCCGTTGTTAATTTCAAGGGGGGCAGCGGAAAGACAACGACGGCCGCACACCTTGCGCAACATATGGCGCTAACGGGGCACCGTGTATTGGCCATCGACCTCGACCCACAGGCTTCGCTATCGGCCCTGTACGGCATCCAACCCGAACTCGACAAGAATCCGTCGATCTACGAGGCGATCCGTTACGACGACGGGCGGAAGCCCATCACCGACGTGATCTTGCCGACAAACTTTCCAAGCCTGGAACTTATCCCTGCGTCGCTAGAATTGCAGGAATATGAGTATGACACTCCACTGGCGATGCAGGACAAGAATTCCGTTGCCGGGAAGACGTTTTGGAATCGCATCGAAAAAGTATTGCGAGAGGTCGATGACCGATACGACGTGGTTGTAATCGACTGCCCGCCCCAGCTCGGCTATTTGACGCTGACTGCTTTGTCGGCGGCGACTTCGGTCCTGATTACTGTACATCCGCAGATGCTCGACCTGATGTCCATGTCGCAGTTCCTTCTGATGCTCGGCGACATCCTGAAGACAATTCGCCAGGCGGGCGGCGACGTAGATTTAGATTGGTTCAGATATTTGATCACTCGATACGAACCGACCGACGTCCCGCAAGCCCAGATGGTCGGATTCATGCAGTCAATGCTCGCGTCGCAAATGCTCAAGACGCCGATGTTGAAATCGACCGCGATTTCGGATGCTGGGTTAACGAAGCAGACGCTTTATGAGGTCGAGAAATCCGGGATGATTAGGGCAACATACGACCGTGCCATGGAGTCGATGGAAGCGGTTAACGCCGAAATCAGAGATCTGATTCACGGGGCTTGGGGACGTACGAAATAGACGGCCGTCTAAGTCAGGTTTTATTGCAATGAAATCAGTTGAATGACCCAAATTTCGGGACGCTGAAATGGTAAGAAAGAACGTTTTCGACAATTTGATGCGGGAATCCGCGCCCGAAACGGCAGAAGATGAAGAGCCAGCTTCCGGGTTTCGCAAATTCGGAGCAGCGAGGTCCATCTCATCGTCGATCGATGAACTGGCCAGGCAGGCCTCCAAACTCGCCGAAGGCGAAACGGTTATTGAAATTGATCCCGACCTTGTCGACAGGTCATTTGTGCCCGACCGCATGAGCCTTGATCAGGACGAAGCATACCACGAACTGCTGGAGGCAGTCAGGGAGAGGGGACAGGATACCCCAATCCTTGTAAGACCCCATCCCAGCACCGAAGGCCGCTACATGGCCGTTTTCGGACACCGACGGGTGAGAGTTGCCAAACAACTCGGGAGGCCTGTCCGCGCCGTGGTGAAGACGCTGGCAGACATCGACCACGTTGTCGCACAGGGGCAGGAAAACTCCGCCCGCGCCAATCTTACGTTTATTGAGCGTGTTCTGTTCGCCCAGCAACTGGACGGGCTTGGTTTCAGCCGCGAAACCATCCAATCTGCTCTGTCGGTCGACTACCAGACCCTCTCTAAGATGCTGACGATTCCGAAAGCTATCCCCGCGGTCGTCATTGATGCGATTGGGCCGGCCAAAGGGATTGGACGCGACCGGTGGTTGGATCTTCGGAAACTCGTCGAGAACCCCAAGAATACGCCAATTGCCAAGATCTATGTGGCCAGCGAAGATTTCGCGGCCGCGGATTCTGACGAGCGTTTCAACCTGCTCTTTGATTTTCTGAATGGAGCGAAATCCAACAAGGCAATCAGGAAAGGGCTCGCTCCGCGAAACGACAGAACCTGGGCACCGGCTGACAAATCGGTCGCCGCGACGATTAGAAACAATGGAAAGGCCTTCAGTCTGGCGCTGAAAGCGAAAGACGCGGCCGAGTTCGGCGAATACATTTCGGAGAACCTGGACAGCCTTTACGAGGCATTCAGATCGTCGAAGGCAACAGGAGACTAAACCCGCAAAAGAAAAAGGCCCCCGAACGTCACCGTAGCGGAAGCCCTTCTCGTCTCTGGACAATTCGAGAATCTCATTTCCGCGAATCAGTGTCAAGAGTTTTAAGCGTCGATTCGGCGGACGGATTTCTTTTGCCCAATTGAAGGCGAAGGAACAAATGGAGACGGGTATTGCAACGACGCCCTTTGGGCGGCGGCCGATGTCGCTTGCCATGCTGGCAGCGCAAAACGAGTCACGTGAGATCCCCAAGGGCAGGGTCGTCGACAAATGGCAGGTCTATCGCAACCTCTGCGAGGGCAAGAGCATCGTCGGCATCGGCGATCGCGCTCTGGCCGTCCTGAATGCGTTGCTATCATTCTATCCTGACAGCGAACTGAGTGAGGAAAACAGCCTCATCGTGTTTCCCTCGAACGCACAGCTGTCCCTTAGAGCTCATGGAATGCCCGAACCCACGGTCAGACGACACCTGGCGGCTCTTGTTGACTGCGGGCTGATCATCCGTCGAGATAGCCCGAACGGTAAGCGCTACGCCCGCAAGGGCAGGGGAGGGGAGATTCAGGAAGCGTTTGGCTTCTCCCTGGCGCCACTGCTGGCGCGTGCTCACGAGTTCGAGGCGGTGGCTGAGCGTGTTCGCGCCGACAGCCGGGCGCTCAGGCTTATGCGGGAGCGGATTACCTTGCACCGCCGTGACATCCACAAGCTGATCGAGGCGGCGGTTGACGAAGATGTGCCGGGCGACTGGGGAGGCCTGTGGAAGCGTTTCCGCGGCATCGTGGAGGCAATTCCGCGCCGAGCCTCCATCATTGAGCTTGAGCCGATCGTGGGCGATCTGGCCGTATTGCATGACGATGTGGATAAGCTGCTGGAAACTCATATGAAATCCACGAATCCGAACGGCAATGACTCTCAAAACGAGCGGCAGCAATCTGATTCAAATACCGACTCTACTTTTGAATTTGAACCTGCTTTAGAGAAAAGCGGGGCGACGGCCGAGCCCAGGACGAGGACCGCAGAGGCGCCGAAAACCTATCCGCTGGGGATGGTGCTGAAGGCCTGCCCCGAAATTGCGGATTATGCCGTCGACGGGATCGGCAATTGGCGCGATCTCATGATAACCGCCGCCCAGGTGCGGGGATATCTGGGTGTTTCGCCGTCAGCGTATGAGGAAGCCTGCCATGCGATGGGTCAGGAGACTGCGGCGATGGTGATCGCCTGTATCCTGCAACGTGCTCAGCACATCAATTCCGCCGGCGGCTACCTTCGGGCGCTGACTGATAAGGCCAAGGCGGGGACTTTTTCGGTCGGGCCGATGCTGATGGCGGCGCTCAAGGCCAACGGCGCCACAGCAAGGATGACGGGAGGATGATCGCCAATCCCGCAGCTTATCGCTTTGCGCCCAGCTCAAGCGCGAACTACGATGGCCGGCTGATACCTGTGGAAGCCCGGAAAAGCCGTATCTTCCGGAAGAAAAGAGTTCAGCCGATGACCACCACCGTCACCGCCGCCGCCGTCTCGAAAAACTTCGGCGCCTATCAGGATGCCGCGGTTCACGACCCTGTCATCATCACCAATAACGGCCGGCCTCGCACCGTGCTGCTGGCTTACGAGGATTTTGTCCGGCTGTCAAAGCGCGACCGGCGGGTCGATCTGACCGCGGAACTCAGCGCCGAAGAAATCGCCGCTGTCGAAGCCGTCGAAATGGAGCCGGGCCTTGACCATCTCATCGGCGAGCTTCCTCCGGCAAAGGTCTGACAGCAAAAAAGGCTGCCGGCTGAAATCAAGGTCGGTCACGTCTTCCGCCAGTCGTATCTCTGGCATTGGCAACACCGCGAGGGGCGCGAGGAAGCCGACACAAGGACCGGCCATGCCTGGTGCTGGCGCTGGTCGCCATGTAGGAGGACGGCTGCCCCGTCGTCCGCGTCCTGCCGATCACCCGTACACCACCGTCCGATCCCGATGATGCCATTGAGATCCCGGCCGCGGTCAAACAGCGGTTGCGGCTTGACGGGGACTGGGCGTGGATCGGTTTGACGGCGCCAACGTCGAGACAGTCGAAATGATACATTTCGAGATAGGCGGTCGGCGTCGGATTCGGATGGAAGGACGCTCTCCGGCTCTTTCCAGCGCTAGGCTGGTCTTGCCAAACCTGACGCGGTCCGCGCAGCGACACGGTGTCCAGCGATTCCGTAAGTTCGGCCGCGAAGCGGCGCCCAATCATCCTTGTAATCGTGGAGTGCAACTCCTGTTTTGCAAGGAAGAATCGAGGCTCACGCCGCGTCGCTGTTGCGGTCGAGCGTCCCAGGTCAGATCATCCGGCAGCGCCGCCTCTTCTGAGGCGGGGCGGCGTGTTTGTTGCCGTCGCGGTATGCTTGCTCTTGCCCAACGCGCATTTCCGGGTTTTGATCGACGAGAGAGAGCATCTCCTCTAAAAAGATCAAAACGAAAGGCTACGGTTTATCGTTCGTTTTTAACTGTCGACGGGCACGGCGGCTTTCGGCCATTTTCGTTGCCAGAAGCGCCGCGATGATTCATGCTGTCGACGATGATTCTGCGCCCGAAACTGCTTCGCCATGGACCTGTGGTCGTCACCGGTGCAGCCCCGGCTGCGCTGGCCACTCCCGTGCCGACCTGGCTGCGCGCCGCGGCGGCCGGTCCGGACTCGATTGAAGACGCTGCATTTGCCGCGGCCGCGGCGCTGACCGCCCTCGACGCGGTGGTGCACCGGCAGGAGCGATGGGCCGGCGCCTGGCGGCGGCGCCTGGCACTCGCGGCGGCGGCGGCAACGGCCAAACGCGCCGGCCGGGTCGAGGACGAGGCGGCGCTGCGCGACGCGCTGCTGCTCACCCGTCCCGGCGACGACGTTGGACCCGCCGGCCGTATGCTGCTTGCCTGGCGAACGCTGGCATCGCGTCCGGTCGCGACGTTGGTCAGCGAGGCGGTGTTAGTCGATGTCGCGGCGGATCTGGGGAGCGCGCTTGACGAGGCGGCGGCCGGCCAAATCGGTGACGAAATCCAGGCGATAGCTGGCACGGTCGGTAATGCAGTCGCTGGCGCGATCGCCGCGATCGCCGTGCTCGAGCGTCATGACAGTCGCGCCGCGCGTGAGCTTGGACCATGGCTTGCCGACGCTGTTCTGGCCGACCGGCTAGGGTGGGCGCATGCGCTGCCCCTGTCCGGCTTGCACCCGGTGGCGGGCGGTCGTCGGTTACCACATGCCGAACGGCAATCCGGGCAGGCGTCCCGGCAACGCATTTGGGCGGCTTATGCGCAGGCGGCGCTGCAGGCGATGGATCTTGCGGCCGCGCGCGGCCGCCGCGCCGACCGCCTGCTGGCTGTCGTCCCAAAACTGCGGGCGAAAGGGGCGGACAACGTCGTCGAAAAGCTGCTGTCCGACGACGCGATCGTCGCATCCGAAAAGATCGCCGGCATGAGCGACCGCGGCCTGCGCCGCCTGTTCGACCGGCTGATCGACCTTGGCGCCGTGCGCGAGCTGTCCGGCCGTCCGACCTTCCGCATCTACGGGCTGTGAGACCATGGAGCAGGCGAGGGGGAGAAGGGCGAAGGAGCGATCAGATGATCACCTGTTCGACCGCGAACTGGATCACCTGCCGCCAGAAGTACGTTGGCGCGAATGGATGAACCGCGTCGAAGCAACCATCTTCGCCGCCAGCGAACCGGTCAGCCGCGAGGTGCTTACCCGCATCGTCGGCAAGACCTGCAGCATCGACCTTTTGATCGACGACATCCGCGAGGAGCTGCGGGGCCGGCCTTACGATCTGGTCGCGGTCGCCAGCGGCTGGAAGCACCTTACGCGGCCGGCCTATGCCGACGCCATCCGTACGGCCGTAGGCTCTAACGAACGCGCCGTCGACCTCACGCAATCCGAAGTGCTGGTCTTGATGTGCATTGCCTTCTTTCAGCCGATCACGCGCGCCGAACTCTCGTCATTCTTCGGCAAGGAGATCAGCCGCGACCTGATCGGCAATTTGCGCTCCTTCAGCCTGATCGCCTCAGGCCCGCGAAGCCCGACGCCCGGCGCCCCCTATACCTATGTGACGACGAAACAGTTCCTGCTGGAATTCGGGCTTGAAACCTTGCGCGACCTTCCCGACTTCGAGGCGCTCGAGGATGCGGGGCTGCTGTCGAAGGAAAAGCTTCTGGCGGGCGACATCATGCCGGGGTTTTTCGCCCCCGGCGAGAGTGATGCCGACGCCGACGAATAGAACGCCTGTGCCTGGCCGGACGACCGCCATCGTCACCGCAACTTCTCAAGCGATATGACGGCAAGATCGATTTTTCCCACGAGGTACCTCAACGGCGCACAATCCGGATAATGTTGCATCAGGATGGACTGTGCGAGGCGGAGGTCCTCGATGTGCTGTTCACCCGCTTTTGACGTTCCTCCCGCGGAATTCTCTCCGTAGTAGAGGTGGAAAAACACCGCATCGGGCATGGCCGCCCGATCGTGTTCGCATTGAACCCAGTCATCAAGCTCGCTTCGGACTGCATCAACGCGCTTGTACACGCCCGCGCGCACTCGCATCTCGGTCAGCACACCCTTCAGCAGGGTGCCTAATCCTGGCATGCGCGTCCACCGGCATCGCCGCTTTCGGACGCCGGCGCCGCTTGCCGCTGAGCGGCAGCCGGTACTCGACAGTGGTATCGCGACCGCGTGGCGCGGTAGCTTTTCGTTGAACGTTTCTCGCGAGCTTCGCCTCGGCCTCAGCCTTCTCTCCCGGAGTCACAAAAGGAACGTGATCCTCGATGGCGACCCTGTCACAATTCGCGGGCACGATCGGTGAAGGAGCCTTGCAAAGCGCCTTGAGAAGCCCATCAAGCGAATATCCCTTCGACGCATCGGCATGCAGATAAAGTTCACAGCCTTCCGGATGGTACATCCCCGCCCATTCCGGCCTTGCGAGCGACCAGTTGTGTCGCCGCGCCCAGCTGCGGGATCTAGTCCGCAAGGCCTGCAATCGACCTGGATACGAACAGCTACTCGGTCCCTTGGAGCCTGATCGGTGAAAGCGTCCAGGTCGTGGTGCTGGCAGGCCGCGTGATTGTCCGTTATGCCGGCCAGGTAGTGGCCGACCACGCCCTGTGCCGAGGGCGACGACAGCGCATCGTGGACCGAATGCATTTTGTCGGCGTTGCCGGCTTCGAAGGGCCGGTGCGCGCCGAGCGCATCCAGATCACCCCGGCCACCTTGCTGCGGCCACTCGCCGAGTACGAAGCGGTGGTCGGAGGGGGCTAGTGATGACGACCCTAGATCATGACCTGCTGATCGCAATCCTGGATCGGCTGAAGTTGACGGCGATCCGCGACCAGCTCGATACGCTGCTGGACGAGGCGGCCCGTTCAAAGATGACCTTGCGTGAGGCCTTGGCTTTCCTGGCGTCGAGCGAGATCGCACGGCGCGACGAGCGACGCATCTCCATGTCGAACAAGATCGCGCAGTTCCCGTTCGTGCGCGAACTCGACGGCTTCGACTTCGACGCGCAGCCATCGGTCTGCTTCAGCCACACGTATATAGGACAGGCCTTGATATGTCCGAGCGTCACTGCGCGGCAAAAATCGTTCGATTTCTCAAGAAATAAAGTATTGGACAGTGCCCAATTTACCCTTGGAAAAGCTGGATATGGCGTTTCGTTATCGATGAGGGCGGTGTAGAGCCCAAGTCAATCTTAACAAGTATCTCGGGGGGAGATCTTGGATCTGCACGACCTAAAGTCGCTGTTGCAGCGGCATTTCAGCGATGGGCTTGTGACCATCGTCGGGTCAGGCTTGTCTTGCGCTGAGGGTCTGCCAGGCATGGCCGAAATCGCGCAACATCTTCAGGCTGTAATAGTAGACGATCTCACCCCCTTCGATGCAGAACAATGGGCGGTTCTTAGCCCACTCATCGCTGACAAGGGACTGGAGGCCGCTTTATTGGAAGTGGCCCCAACTCCAGCACTGGAAACGGCAATCGTTGCGCGGACGGGGCAGTTTATCGCAAATCGGGAGCGCAAAATCGTCGAGGAGGTTTTTGCAAAGTCCAGAACGCTGCGGTTCACGCGACTGTTGGCGCATCTCCTTAAGCCGGATAGCGGCACCCCAATCATAACCACGAATTACGACCGATTGATCGAGATTGCCGCCGAAGAAGCAGGACTTGGCGTGGATACGATGTTTGTCGGCCAGTTTGCAGGCATCCTCAATGAACATGAAAGTCGTCTCGGCTTTTGTCGCGAAGTGAGCCTCCGCGGAAAGCAGGTTCAATGGAGATACCGCCAGCGGGTGAATGTGTTTAAGCCGCATGGCAGTCTCGATTGGTACCATCGAGACGGTCGGCCAGTGCGCTATGCTGGCGATTTGACATCGCCACGTCTGATCATAACTCCTGGATTGAATAAGTTCCGCAATGGCTACGAGAGCCCTTTTGATCGGCATCGAGAGAGGGCGAATTCTGCAATCGATCGCGCTAGCCGTTTTCTGGTCATTGGCTACGGGTTCAACGACGATCACCTCGAGACTCACCTCACGCCTCGTATTCGTAGCGGTGTTCCGACGCTGTTACTGACGCGCGGGTTGTCTCCGAACGCGATGAAACTCGTTGAAGAGTGTCCGAACGTAGTAGCGATTCAGCACGCCGTGGTCGGAGGCAGTCAAGGTTCATCGGTGTTTGTGGATAGGGCGGAAATGCAGGTACCGGACCTCGCCCTTTGGGAACTGAACTCCTTCATTTCTGAGGTGCTTGAACCATGACCGAAGCCGCATTGCAGTTTTCCGATGGCGACCGAATTGGGCGTGTCGCCTCCGTCGATACCAGCCGTGTTGCAGTCGACGTCACCAATTCGGTCCTGCTCACCCGCATTGGCATAGGCCAACTCGTTGCCATTCGGGGGGCGACTGAGAGGGAGTACCTGATTGCGATGACAGAGCGGGTTACGCGCAGCATACGCGAGGAACTGCCTGCGCAGGGCAGTGACGACGAGACTGGCGCACTTCTCGCCGCAGTGCCGACCGACATTCTGCAAGGTGTCCTTATAGGCACATTCCGAACTGTCGAAGGGGCGAAGATCAATACATTCAAACGAGGTGCCGACAGCTTCCCGCAGATTGATCGTGAATGCTACGTGATCGAAAGCCTAAACCTACAAAGGTTTATGGGAATCTTGGGGGCGGGATTCTCCGAAGACGAAAGGCTAAAGCTAGGTGTCTTCGTTGCTGATCGTTCGGCCGATGCCATTGCCAGCGGCGATAAGTTTTTCCAGCGCCATGCCGCAATCCTCGGCAGTACAGGGTCAGGAAAGAGTTGGGCCGTCGCACTGATCCTTGAACGCGCAGCCAAGCTCAAATTCCCAAATATAATCGTATTCGACATGCATGGGGAATACGCACCTTTAGCGGACAAAGCCGCTGGCGGATTCGCCGAGCGTTTCCGCATTGCTGGTCCAGGCGATCTTGAGAAACCCGGGGATGATGTCCTATTTCTGCCCTACTGGCTGCTAAACCGCGACGAAATGTTGTCGATGATACTCGATCGCAGCGATCAGAATGCGCCAAATCAGGCTTCACGGTTCACGCTACACGTTCGCAATCTGAAAGGGCGAACGTTGGATAACGAGGGCAAAGCCAGCGTGAAGAAAACTTTCACCGTGGATTCGCCTATCCCATACAACGTAAGAGAATTATTCGGATTATTAGATGCTGACAACAGCACCAAGGGAATGGGGAAGACGGGTCCTATTAAGGGTGAATGGGAGGATAAGCTGACCCGCTTCCTTTCACGTCTGGAAGCGAAATTAGATGATCGACGCTACGGATTCATGTTCGCGCCCTCAGAAGCAGCCTCTAGTTACGAGTGGCTTGCAAAACAGGCGCTGAAGCTTCTGAGTGCCGGAGATGGATCTGGAATCAAGATCATCGACTTTTCGGAGGTACCTGCGGATGTGCTACCTGTCGTAACTGGCACGCTCGCTCGGCTCCTGTATGATGTCCAGTTCTGGATGGGTGGGAAAGCGCGCACGCCAGTGCGACGAGGCGCATCTGTACCTTCCTGTTCGCGACGATGCCGATGCCGTGCAACGACAGGCGCTGGGTTCTTTCGAGCGCATAGCAAAGGAGGGACGAAAGTACGGCTTCTCTCTGCTGGTGGTGAGCCAGCGACCCTCGGACGTAAGTCGAACGATCCTCAGTCAGTGCAACAATTTTCTTGCGTTGCGGCTTACCAATGAGACTGACCAAGGTGTGATCAAGCGTCTCATGCCGGATTCGTTAGCTGGCCTCACGAGCATCCTTCCCTTGCTTGACGTGGGGGAGGCGCTTTTGCTCGGGGACGCAGTACTGTTACCCACCCGAATTCGGCTTGACGTTCCAAAGATCAGGCCGGACAGCGCGACGCGCGATTTTTGGACCGAATGGGGCTCGGTTAAGCCAGATGTCGCTGCGATAACGGCAGCGGTGGAATGCCTGCGTAGCCAATCACGCAGAGAATGAACTGGGGTAACACTCCCACCTCCGCGTCCGGCAACTATAGAGGCAGGTAGTGGACGCAATCGCACCGCGATGTAAGGCCCCCCAAATTTCCGCGTGTCCATTTACCGTTCTTGAAGGGCATCATCCATAAGGGATACGAGAAGGAGAACATTGCATCGATCGGCCAGACCAAGCAGACAGACGAATTCGCCGCCGCTCTGAAACGATTGAGCGACAGGGCCAGCGAACTTAACTTCGCGTGCTTTTTCCCGGCCGCAACCTTGACGCCGAAGAAGCAGGAAGCCGAGGCGATGAAGGTTGGCTATGAGCTCATCCAGCCCAGCTTGTCGAAGCCGCTGACGCGGTCGGACGGCCCGAGATTTCCGCCAAGGCCCTCAAGTCCGCGAAGGTGATGCGCGACATGTCCTTGAAAGCGAGAGCGCAGATGCCGAAGCGCAAGCGGAAGACATCTGCATAGTCATCAATGAAGGGGCAAACCAGAGCTGGCGCTCGCGCCGGCTAGTTGCCGTAGCAAGCGAACCAAGGACGGGCTCGGCATTTTTGCCGAGGATGCCGCCCTTTCTCCCGCAGCCGAGACCCTGGTCCATAAGGCAGGCAAACAACCGGAGAACGGGTATGAGGAAACTTGCAGCGCCGATCAAAGACCTGCCCAGAACCCTCAAGCGCCTGCAGGAGAGGGAGTCTTCTCTTGCAACGGTGGCCTTACTCTTCTCCGATCCGGCTTGGACTCTGGATGAGTTGGAGGCCGCCGGGGCTCGCTGAGCGACCGTGGGCTGCGCCGCTTGTTCGACCGGCTGGTCGAACTCGGCGCCGTCCGCGAATTGTCGGGGCGATCGACCTTCCGCATCTACGGACTTTAGAAGACAAATGGTGGAAGCGACACGACGCACACGAGAAAAAGAGACGTCCAGCGAATGCTGGTCGATCGCGAGTTGGATCACCTGCCACCGGAGGCGCGCTGGCGCGAATGGATGCATCGCGTCGAGGCGGCAATCTTCGCCGCCAGTGAACCGGTCAGCCGCGAAATGCTGGCGCGCATCGTCGGCAAGAGCTGCAGCATCGATCTTTTGATCGACGACATCCGCGAAGAACTGCGCGGCCGCCGGGCGCGCCTTACACGTATGTCACGACCAAAGAATTCCTGCTCGAGTTCGGTCTCGACACGCTGCGCGACCTGCCGGACTTCGAGGCGCTCGAGGATGCCGGGCTGCTGTCGAAGGGCAAGCTGCTGGCCGGCGACGTCATGCCGGGGTTTTCGGTTGGCCGCGATGATGCCGCTGACGTCGTCCTGGCGAGTAGAGGACCCGGTCGCCGATCTCAGGCTCGCTGAGCTGGAAGGTCGCGATGGAGCTTTGACGTGGTCCGATCGCCCGCCACGCGCAGATAGGCGGTCAGCAAATTGCCAAATCTTGCGAGGGCGCCACAACAGCATCCTTGCCGGCGACCAACCAATCCAATGGTCCAGCCGCGAGCAACTCGAAACAAGGTCGACAGGCTTGTCAGGTTCTTTGCCACCGCATCGATGGCCGTCGGTGCGCGCCCGCATGATGGGGTCAGAAGCCTCGCCTCTCTCGAGGTGAACTGCGCTAGAGTAGCAGCAACTTCCCGATCCGCTCAACCGCACAAAAAAATCTCCTCCTCTAGCGACCGCACGGCAATTTCCTCCACTTGACATAAATCCGAAAAAAAGCTCCCTATATTCGATATCTACGACGTCTGACACGCGGGATAACGACATGGGAGCGACGCTCACTGATGACGGTGTTTCGAAAGCATTCGGCTCGGCCGAGGTGCTCAAACAAATTGCTATCGACGGTCAAGTAGGAGCATTCGTGTTCACCACGGCCAGTGAGGGTGCGGGAAATCAACGCTATTGCGGATGTTCGCCGGCTTCGAGGCGCAAGCCCGCGGTACTGTTTCGATTGGCGGACGAGTTGGTGAACCACTTGGCTCCGCGAGCGCGCAACCCGGCAATGGTTTTTCAGAGCTATGACTGTATCCGCCTATGACGGTCGAGGAAAACATCACGCTGCCGCTTGTGATGGAGAGCCGTAGCGCGGTGCAGAGATTGCCGATGGTAGGGCCTTTCGTGTCGCGCGGCGAGCCAAGATGACCGAAATCGCATCGAAAGTTCGCGAAGCTACGGCGATCGTGGATATTGATCATCTACTGAAAAGACGCCTTTCGCAACGTTCGGGAGGGCAACGGCAGCGTGTCACACTGGCGCGGGCCATGGCTCGCGCAAGCTTGTTCCTGATGGACGAACCAACGCCGAACCTCGATGCAAAGTTGAGGGTAGCGATGCGAAGCTGGTGGCGCTTAACAAGCGGCTCAATGCGAGGATGCTCTATGTCACTCATGATCAAAGCGATGACGATGTCAGCTCGCGTCGCATTGATGAAGCATGGCCGGGTGCTGCAATATGCCAGCCCCAAGGCCCTTTATGCGACCCCAACGCATTTAGAAGTCGCGACATTAATTGGCCAGCCGTCGGTCAACTGGCTCGATCCAGCTGGATGTGGCGGAGAAGATCGAGCTCCGCACTGCTCACGGGTCGCTCTCTCGGCCGAGGAAGGCCTGATATAAATGGTCACCACAACGAACGGCCCCATCAGGTGACCCAACGGAACACCTGTTTCTCGCCCCACTTCCTCCCGGAGTCGGGCCTATATAAGTGTGGAGCAATGCAAAAAATCATTCATATAACAGACCCCCATTTTGTCGCCCCTGGCAAGACGCTTTACGGCATCGATCCGGCGCAGAGATTCCGCGACACCTTGGACCACGTCTCGCGCGTACACGCAGATGCGAAACTCATCCTTATTACCGGCGATCTTGCTGATACAGGCGATCCTGCCGCTTACGTGCTCTTGCGCGAGATCTTGTCGGAGGTCCGGCTGCCCGTCTATTTGACGATCGGCAACCACGATGACCGTTGCGCATTTCGAGGGGTCTTCGGCGGGGAAGGCTTCGTTCAGGCGGTTGTCGACCTGCACGACTGGCTCGTCGTCTTGCTCGACACGAAGGACGACATTAGTCATTTCGGTTGTCTCAACGGTGGCCGGTTTGAATGGCTACAAGACCAGCTTGTCCGTGCCGCCGGCCGGCCAGTCTTGGTTGCTATGCACCATACGCCAGCGGACTTGCATGTGCCTTGCTTTAAGACGAGCGACATGAAGGAGACTGATCGGTTCTTTTCCATCGTTCGGAAAAACGCATCGGTCCGCCACATGCTCTTTGGTCATCGGCATGTTGCTGCGGCAGGCAGTTTGTCGGGCATATCGTTCACTGCCAGCCGTGGCACGGCGCAGCATATCGTTCTGGACTGGGAACAATATGGCAAGCCCATATTCGTGGCCGCTGCGCCCTCATACGATGTCGTCATGTTGGACGGATCGGATGTCGTCGTCCATCGTCACGAGGGACTTGATCAACTGCCTGTCATTCGTCCCGGTGACCCGAAATGACGGCTGCAACCTCAATCACGACTTCCGATCGGCCTCGGCCTCGACTGATCATCTTCGATTTTGACGGCACCCTTGCGGAGACGGAAATCATAGCATCGGAGGTGATTTCGACAAAACTCGCCGCGGAAGGTGTCCAGGTGCATCCGGATGAAATCACGGCAACGCTCTCCGGTTTTGAGCGGAACGATCAACAACTGCGTCTGGAAAGCTTTTTCGGTGTAAGCCTGCCTAAGAACTTCATGGAAACGGTCGGGGTTGAGATCCAGCTGGCCGCCTCTGCGAGCCTATCGGCGACACCTGGCGCGATTGAACTGCTCCAGTGGCTTACCATTCCATTCTGTGTCGCATCCAACACATCTCGTTTCGAACTGATCCACCGCATGAGAGCCGCTAATCTTTTGGGGCTTGTAGGCTCACGGTTCTTCTCCTCCGACGACATCGGTATCCGCAAACCGGATCCTTCCGTGCTGCTGTTGGCGGCGGAAGTCATGGGCGTGTCTACGGGCGAGTGCCTTGTCATTGAGGATAGCGTCATCGGCCTTAATGCCGCGCGAAATGCAAATATGCGCTACTGCGCGTTCGGGGGCGCCCGCCACCATTCCAGTCAGCTGAGGAATGATCTCCGAACCTTTGAGCCCGAGGCATTGTTGCTGAACTTGGAGGAGCTTAAAGGCTTGCTTTGCCCGATGTAGAAGATTGGCAGCGGCGTCGGCGAGTTACGCCCGCGCCCATGCGAGAGCGGTGATGCAATGGGGCACATCCGGAATTCACCACATACCAACGGACAGTGCAATGAAGAACGCGGACAGGTCATCAACCTTGGTGCGGGATGCTGTATATGATCTGGTCAAGAGCGGACCCAGCTCACAATCCAGGATCGCGCATTTCATTGCCCAAAACCCCGAACTTCTTGGGGATATATCCATCTCCAAACTCGCTCGTCAGGCAAACAGCGGAGAAGCGTCGATTGTGCGATTTTGCCGGACACTTGGCTTCTCCGGCTTCCGCGAGTTCAGGATGGCGTTCACCGGGGAGATTGAGCGCGATAAAGCCCGGCGACTAACACAGTACCTCACCACTGAAGATACGCATGTAAGGCCGGAAATTGCCAACCTGAGCGCGGCCCTCCAACATTCGGTTGCGGCTTCGGCTCGCCTTCTCGACTACGCCCAGATCGAGCGGCTGACGGAGCGACTACAGAGTGCCACGCGTGTTGAAGCTTTTGGTATGGGCGTCTCCGCAATCTGCGCTGAGTTATTATCACATCGCCTGATCTGGCTGGGGATCCCGATGCATTCAACCGGGACTGTGAACATCGCTCGCGGTCTGGCTCACGGGCTGGATGCGTCGGCTTTTGCAATCGGCATCTCCTATGAAGGTATGAGCGAGGAGACCGTTGCCTTTCTCAAAACTGCCCGCGACAGAGGAGCGCATACGCTTGCAATAACGACGCGTGACAAATCGGCGGTCTCTGAGGTTGCTCATGAGGTGCTCTTACTTAGCTCCGCAGGCCCCTGGCCGGAACCTGGATCGGCAAGGCTTATGCCTTCAATGGCTCTGTTGAGCGAGTGCATCGCCGAGTGTCTGAAGGGGCACAAAAATACCTGAAGATCCCTCAACCCTCGCGAATCATAGCGGTACGAAAGGCTTAACAAGACTTCGGTCGCTGCCAACACCGCCTTCGGCGAAGCCTCCCTTTGGCGCTTCAGACCGCCAGGTCATACTTTTAGTCTAGGGTAGTTCGCAGGTAACTGAGCCGAGCCTCTCCGAGGACGAGATCGTGACGTGCTAGAGTGATGATCTTGGCTGGGTATGACTGATGGTTTTCAAGTATTTGCCATCGAGTGGCCTTTCCTATTCGGAGTGCCAACCAAGCGATCGTCAGCGAATGACGAGCGATGCTAACCGTTGGCTCGGCTATGCGCAAGCACACGACGCTTAAGCCCTTTACGAGGCGCTGGCCGAACATCTGCTGAGGCTCGGCCCTGCACGACGGTGGACGTCGAGGTTGCGCCCTTGGATACGGTTTTGCTGCGCTTCGCAAGCAGGCCGAAATTCAAGCCGGGCTTCTTCTGGAGGGGATCGATGAGAACTGGGCTGGGCTGGGTTGTCCTGTCGCGGTCGCGCGCCGCCATGATGTCCCTGCGCCGAAGACGCGGCTGTGACAGAGATCCGTCGTGAACAGACGCTACGATCCGAGATTGTTGCCGATCGTCTCCCCCAGCCAGCACTCCTCATTCGGGTGCAAGTGGACACCATTAAACCTCGAAACTGGTGGCACGCCCACCATAGGATACGCATCTCATGCCGGCACTGATATGATGAAAAAAACCATCTATTGATATGAAAATAAAAATATGCTTTACCATCTGGGCGCAACGGTCGGCCTCCGCCCGCTGGTTGCCTTCAAGAGCTTCAATCCGTTGCGGATCAGGTACGTGTACGTTGAGAACGCGAAGAATTGGGTGACCCATGGGAGATACCAGCGACGTCGTGATCGTTGGAGGTGGCATTATTGGCTCATCGATAGCATGGCACCTCCGTGAACAAGGCGTGAAGAGTGTTCGCATCATCGAGCGGGATAACATGTTCCGCGGAACCAGTGCAGCGGCGGCAGGATTGATTTCAATCTGGGCCGTTTCTGCTCCTACACAACAGGCCGAGGAAGCCGAACTCGAGCGCTATGGCCTCGAATTCTACGCTAGGCTTCACGCAAATCGTGACATCGACTTTCGGCGAAATGGGCTTCTCTGGGTGGCCGGAAATGAGGCGGCTTGGAAACAGATGCAGGCGATGGTGTCGCATCCTGAGGAACCGAAGACTCATGCACTTGACTCTGCGCAAGTCCATGACGCCACGGCTGGCATGATCAGTGCAGGCGAAATTCTCGGCGGGGTACTACAGCCGGGCGCCGGGCAGCTCGCTGCAAGTAAGGTCGGTATTGCGCTAGCAAATCAGCTCGACGAAAGGGGCATCGTAATCGATGCGGGTCGATCCGTAACGGGGCTGGTGCAACGCGGAGGAAGGATTGTTGGCGTAGATACATCGACCGGCCACGTGGCTGCCGACAAGGTTGTCGTTGCGGCCGGCGCATGGAGCAATACGCTGCTTGAGCCGCATGGCGTTTTCCTTCCAATGGTTCCACACATGGCGTCCCGTTTGATCTCGCGACCGATGGGCATCCCCGCTGCGATGCCGGCTCTGTTCCTCACGGGTATTGCGTCTGATGGCCAAGCAGGAAATGTGCTTTGGGTTCGCCAACATGAGGGGGGGCTGGTGTTTGGCGGAATGTATTCAATATTCCCGCGGGATATGTTCGTTCTGTCTCAATTGCCCGACCAATTCAACGACATTCCGATCGATGGCGCATTGGAAGCGCAACGTCGGGCTGAATTCGCAACGCGCATGCTTCCGGCATTCGCCCGTAGGTCAGGATTGAGGGTAAGCCATGGCGCGCCGCTATACACTCCGGATCGGCGCCTTCTTGCTGGAAGTGTCGAAGGGATAGACGGCCTTTATGTCGCAACCGGCGACAACGAGTTTGGCATGACACATGGCCCAGGCTTGGGCAGGGCTCTGGCCGAGCATATGACGCGTCAGTCAGGCGCGTCATGGATGCGTATGGAGCAGTGGAAAATCGACCGTTTTGGGACACGGTATCGCAACGCGGCGCAGGTCCAGATCGACGTCGAACGCATGCTGCTTGAACGAAATGACGGCTTCACTCTGACTTGAATTGCGGCCAAACCAGCCAGTCATACCCCAGACCAGGAGAAGATATGGTCAACGTGTCGCTTAGAGCGTTAAAGAAATCCTACGGTAGCCAAGCTGTCGTTCACGGCGTTGATCTTGATGTCCACGACGGTGAGTTCATCGTTCTAGTCGGGCCATCAGGTTGCGGCAAAAGCACGATCCTTCGAATGATCGCCGGATTGGAGGGCATTTCCGATGGCGAACTGTCGATAAATGACCGCGTTGTGAATCATTTGGGCGCCAAAGACCGAAACTTGGCAATGGTCTTCCAAGACTATGCTCTTTATCCGCATATGACTGTCGCTGCGAATATCGGATTTGGGCTAAAGATGCATGGCATCCCTGCTGGAGAACGCACACAGCGGATAAAAGAAATTGCGGAACTGCTACAGCTAACGCCATACCTCGATCGAAAGCCGCGGGCTCTTTCTGGCGGACAACGGCAGCGCGTGGCCATGGGACGGGCTCTTTCCCGAAGCGCGCAGCTGTTTCTGTTTGATGAGCCACTTTCAAATCTCGACGCAAAACTGCGAACTGAAGTTCGCACCCAGATCAAACTCCTTCACCAAAAACTGAATATGACGTCGATTTTTGTCACGCACGATCAGACGGAGGCGATGACGCTCGCCGACAGGATCGTTTGTCTGGAGGCCGGCCGGATCGCCCAAATCGGAACACCCGAGGAGCTTTATAATTTTCCGCGTAACGTCTTTGTTGCGACATTTATCGGGTCGCCTCAGATAAATCTGTTGGAGGCTGAAGGCCACGGGCACACACTTACTCTGCGAGACGGCCAGGTTTTGAAGATGCCCTGCAGCATTGCTGCTCTTGAAAAAAAGAGACGTGTCCTCCTGGCCATCAGGCCAGAGGATCTCACTGACGAAAGCCGAATGAATTCCACGGATGTTTTTCAGCCTTTGGAGATAAGTCATCTTCTTGCGGAAACGGTTGGATCCGACACTTACGTTATCGGGGAATTGGGTGGAACACGACTGACTGCACGTTGCGCTTCCGCAATGCGCCCCGATCTGGGTTCGTGTCTTCGGCTTCAAGTTAACGTAGGTCGGCTACATCTCTTCGATCCAGAGACGAGCCTGCGCATCTGAGTGCGTCTTCCCATTTGGCCCGAAAAACGTCGGGGCGGGCGGAGTAGCGGAGTTCCTTTCAAAGCCGCGCAGCCGGGCAAATAAAGCCTGGGCCGCCTAATATATCGTGAAAACCCAAAGAGGCGAACACCTAGCGTCGCAATGGCCTGTTCAAACGAAACCACGAAGGGGAACATTTATGAAACTCATCAAAGCAATGATTGGCGCGGCACTTGCAGCTCTCAACGCCACTTCTGCGTTGGCTGAAGAGCTAAATCTTTACCTCATTCCGAGCCCATCTTCGACCGCCATACAGTCCTTCATTCCTGCATTCGAAAAGCAGACGGGGATTGAGGTCCATGTCACGGAGGTGCCGTACAGCGAAGCGCATCAGAAGCTGTTGCTGTCGGTGCAGCTAGGCCAGGGTGAATATGACGTAGCGCAATTTGACAACTCATTTCTGGCCGCATTTGGCGCGGCCGGTATCATGCAACCGCTAGACGACCGCATCAACGCGTCGAGCGAATACGACATAAGCGACTTTGAGCCGGGACAACGAGACTACGGCAAGTTTCAGGGCAAGACGCTTGGATTGACGCTATCGACCGAGCCAATGATCCAATGGTACCGGAGCGATATATACAGCGAGCTTGGGCTTAAGCCGGCTACCACATGGGAGGAATACAAGTCCAATGCAAAAGCCGTGAAGGATGCAGGCAAGGGCGACGGCGCCATGTTCGGCTGGGGGGCGAACGCTAGCTGGTGGTGGATGACATTGGTCTGGAGTTTTGGAGGTCATCTTTACGACGAACATTTTGTCCCAACCGTTGACACGCCGGAGGCAATTGCGGCCACGCGATTTTTCAAGGACATGCTGGCTTACGGCCCTGAAGGGGGAATCTCGGCAACCGGCGATGACGTCGCCAACAAGTTTTTGTCGACGAACATTGGCGCAATGATGCAGTACTCGGGCTACTGGGGCATGGCGCTAGATCCCGCGAACAACCTGCACGCAGGGAAAATTGGTACTGCACCGATGCCGAGAGGCGTTGCCGATATTACCCATCTTGCCGGATGGAATATCGGGATTCTGAAGGACGCCAAAGATCCTGACGCTGCCTGGAAGTTTCTTGAGTTCGTGCTCGGCAAGTCGAATTCCAAGGCGTTCCTCAAGGCAGGCGCCGCCGCGATCGGTAGAAAGTCGATTACAAGCGATCCGGAACTCCTTGCAATTCATCCATACCTGCCCCTCTTGAATATTCCGGCAACGTCCCGCATCGAGCGCCTCCCTCAGCTCCGAGTATGGCCGGAGATGGAAAAAGCCATTCTCGATGCGCTACCTCCAATGTTGAACGGCACCACCGACATTCCAGAAGGTCTCGCCGCACTGAATGCGACGTTGAAACCGATCCTTGCTCAGGAAATGGCGAAATGATCTGTTTGGGCGCAGAACATTCGCAACCAGTGTTGGGACGATAAGCGATGCCTGCTGCTACGCAAAGGTCAAACGATATCGACCGCAGTACCCGCCGCATGGCCGAGTTGTTGGTCGCGCCGAGTTGGCTCCTCACTCTCGCTGTCTTCGCCATCCCGATCTTGGGAGCATTTTATCTCTCATTTCGCAATGAAACCTTGGGAGCGTTTGTCCCAGGGCAATTTGTAGGGCTACAGAACTACAGGACCGCGCTGGCAAACGCGCGGTTCTGGGAATCGATCGGAACGACATGTCTCCTTTTCGCGATGGGGCTTTTCGTTCAAATCCCGACGGGCGTTGGGCTTGCCCTGCTCATAGAAAAAAACTTGCGCGGCACACAAATATTTCGAACGGCGCTCATGGTTCCGATGCTGCTGACTCCTGTCGCAGTGGGGCTAATCTGGCGCTTCATGTTTGATGCCGATCTCGGAATTATTAATTGGGCGCTGGGTATCATCGGCATTCACGGCCCCAATTGGCTTGGGGCTCGGTGGCCGGCGCTGACGGCCGTGACAATAGTGGACAGCTGGCAGTCAATCCCTTTCATCATGTTGACGATACTAGCCGCCTTGGTGGGACTATCGAAGGGGCCGGCGGAGGCAGCGGCCATCGACGGAGCAAATTCATTTCGAATATTCTTCTATATAACGCTTCCATCTCTCCAAAACATTATATTCGTTGTTGTGATGATCCGAATCATCGACAGTTTGAAGATGTTCGACCTGATATTTATTATCACGTCGAGGGGCGGACCGGGAACCGCGACACAAACGCTTGGTATGCTCATCTACAATACCGGGTTCGGATTCTTTCAAATAGCCCAGGCAGCCGCGCTTGGCATCTTGATGGTGATCCTTGTTACACCAGTCTACTGGCTGTGGCGCCGAGCCTTGCGGGAGCAATGAAAATTATGACGAGGCGATATCTTAGTACGTTTGGTTGCTACACACTTCTAATTTTAGCAAGCTTTATATCACTGTTTCCAGTCTTCTGGACGCTGTCCACGTCTATCAAGCAACGCGCGGACACATTTGTGTTGCCGCCCAGACTTTTCCAGTTCGAACCTACTTGGAAGAATTATGCGGCGATATTTCAGACACGCGGTTTCGGCCAAGTTTTTTTAAACACAATTACCATCACGCTCGGGTCAACAATTCTCTGCGTTGCCGTCAGTACGCTTGCAGCCTATGCGCTGGCTCGTGCTCCCCGTTTCTCAGGCCGCGCGTCGTTCGAGGTCGGCCTGATCCTAATTCGGGCCATTCCCGCGATCGTTGTAATGGTTCCTCTATTCCAGATAAGTTCGAAACTGGGTATTTACGACAACCACTATGCTCTTATTGTCATGTACGCTGCCGTCAACATTCCCTTTTCAACCTGGTTGATGACGTCTTTTGTCGAGCAGGTTCCGATTGCTCTGGAACAAAGCGCAGCCGTGGATGGAGCCGGTCGCGTGGCCACTTTCTGGTACGTGGTGTTGCCGTTACTGATGCCCGGAATAGCAGCGAATACGATATTCGTAGCTTTGCTTGGGTGGAACGAGTTCCTGATCCCGGTGATGTTGGCCGGGAACTCCGCCAAGACGCTTCCAGTGTTCATCGCGGGTTTCATATCCGCTCGAAACCTGGATTGGGGACCGATGGCGGCTGCCTCCTCCCTCGCCATACTTCCAATTGCTGTCATCACGGTCTTTGCGCAGCGGGCTCTAGTTTCTGGCCTGAGTTCGGGGGCCATCAAGGCTTGAAATGAGCAGAGCCCGGCTCCAATGAGGCCCGGAATCTCGTTCAAGACGGTTTTCGATTGGTGCCCCGCACGATGGTCGGATTTGCGCCTTGGTGCAGTTAAATCCACAATGAAAATAATCGTCTTTTATATATACCGCGATGATGATATCCATCATAGCGGTATAGCTAAAATCGACCGGCGCAGCCACAGCGCGACAGCGCTGCCGTTTGAGCTGATGCAGGCGGCTGCCCAAGCCATAAGAATGCCGCCAAGGACCCGAGAAAACGCAAACAAGGATAACTCCATTGGCTTCTTCAGAAACAGGATCGCCGACACTCGGCCCGAGCATGATTTGGCGGAACTGGGTGAGCAATCAGGTTTGTCGGGTAAAGCATTTCGAGATGCCAAGCTCGGACGATGACGTCTGCAGTACGATTAAGGCGGCTGCCTCGAAAAACCTGCGCGTCCGCGTCGTGGGTACGGGACACTCTTATACGCCGATTGTCCCCACGGACGGAGTTCTGATCTCAGCGGAGCGTCTATCGGGGATCGAAAATATCGACCCAACCAGCGGCAGCGTGACGCTTCGCGGCGGAACGCGGATTTGTGACGTTGGCCCTGAACTGCGTTCTGCAGGTTGGGCATTGCCGAATCAGGGCGATATCGATCTGCAAACGATAAGCGGGGCCGTATCGACGGGTACGCATGGCAGCGGCGATAGCTTAAAATGCTTAGCGGGCCCGATAGTTGGAATGCGGATAGCCACCGGCGACGGATCGATCGTCAATTTCGATGCTTCGCAAGACGTCGACGTCCTCAACGCTGCGAAAGTTTCTATCGGAATGTTCGGCGTGGTACTTTCCGTCACGATGAAGCTTGTTCCCGCTTTTGATCTTCATGACAAAATATGGCGTGAGGATTTCGAAGAATGCATGGATCACCTGGATCAGCTGTGTCAGGAAAACCGGAGTCTCCGCGTTTTCTGGTGTCCGACCGAACACTCGGCGTCCTTATACAGCCTGCCCGACACGTCTGGCATCGGACGTACTCGCAGCAAATCTGATGTCTGCGAAGTGAGAACGCTGAACATCACGGCTCAATTGCCAGAATCTGTCGAAGATCGGGCCGGCGAGAGAATAGGGCCCAGCTACCGGATATTTCCGGGTTCAATTCCGATGCCGAACCATAACGAATGCGAATACTCGGTGCCCTACGAGGACGGTCCGGCGGTATTCCGCGAAATCCGCAAGCTGATACAGACGAAGCATCCGTCGCAGATATTCCCGGTGGAGTATAGAACCGTGGCGGCTGACGATATTTGGTTGAGTCCGTACTTTCAGCGGAAGACCGCGATGATATCCGTGTCCGGCGCAGCAGGAGAGGACTACTGGGATTTTATCCGTGATTGCGAGACAATCTTTTCCTCGGTGAAAGGTCGTCCGCACTGGGGCAAACTTCACAGCCTGGGGCGGTCCGAGATCGAAGCCTTGTACCCAAGATACCGGGATTTTGTTTCTCAAAGGGCTCGCTTTGACCCGGACGGTCGCTTCCTGAACGACTACCTGCGCGAACGTTTCGGCTAAAAGCTTTTGTCTATGGTGGCTTCTGCGGTTCGCCGCATAGCCGCCTGGAACTTGCTGCCATCTTTAGCGATCATGTTGGCGAGGATGTCGATGATCAAATATTGTCCAGCGACCCTGGAGAATGCTCCTCGCGTGATGGGCGTGTCTGTTGAGGATGCTCCCAGTACAGCGTCCGCGTTGGCAGCGATCGGACTGCGTATATGACATGTGATTGCGATGGTAAATGCGCCAGCAGCCTTGGCTGCCATAAGTGAGTTGATGGTATCCTTGCTCGAGCCAGATTCCGAAATTGCCAGTGCGACTTGCTTCGGCCCGAGATTCACGGCACTCATGACTGCGAGATGCGGGTCGTCCAGCACGCGCGACACCAGTCCGAATCGAACAAACAAGTAATGCGCGTATCGGGCCACATTCGCAGAGCCCCCGAAACCGTAGAGATCGATACTTTTTGCTCGTATAATCTGTTTTACCGCCAATTCGAGAGCGGCCTTGTTCAACAGGTCCTTTGTCTGCTTGAGCGCGGTGACGGCCGTCGACAGCGTATCGTCGATGACGTCACCAGAGGGGCTGGCGTGTCTGATTGTCTGGTGAGTGGAGAGTTCGATTCCCAACGCCAGTTTGAAACGCTGAAAGCTCGAAAATTTGATGTCTCTGCAGAACCTTAAGACGCTCGCTTCGCTCGATCCGGATCCGTCAGCAACCTCCGTAATGGTTTGGTTCACGACCTTCGCGGGATCCTTAAGGACGTACTCACTGATGCGAAGGAGCGCCGGACTGAGACTGGGCTGAGACGATCGCAATCGCGCTAAAATGTTTTCCTGCATTAAAACGATTCCCTTGAGATCACGGGGCTCCAGCTCCTCTGGGTTTGATTTGACGCGGGCAGCGTGAGCAATAGGAACTTTTCAGCACATTGCCAAGCAGTGAACATAATTTTCGTTAGGGCTCTACCGCCTGCCTCCCTTTTGCAACTGACATCCGACATCGCCTCGTCAACGGCAAGATAACTCGATATGATGAAAAAAACCATCTTTTGTGAAAGAGAAAATAGTGATATTCTTCTAAAAATAGACCGGAACCGCGGCCGCTGCACGCGAATGCGAACAGAGTGAAGAGATGGGTTCTATAACAATTGGTGTCGATATCGGTGGCACCAAAACGCATTTGAGGGCTTGCCTGGACCAGGGTATGGCCCGCGACTTGGTCGTGCGAACCAGTGAATGGCGTTCTGGCGCCTATGACCACGATATCCCTGGACTAATCGCGCTAATTCGCAGATTTGCTGCTGGCGCCACGCCCAACAGCATCGCGATTGGCTCTCATGGATGCGATGATGAGGAAGAGTGCGCCGTCCTCCAACAGCCACTTTCCAATCATTTTGCCTGCCCCTTAAGGGTCGTCAATGATGCAGAACTTTTTCCCCTCGCCATGGGGCTTTCCAGCGGAATTGGTGTCGTCGCGGGCACTGGCTCAATCGCCGTCGCCCGGGACCAGAAAGGCAAGATGCATGTCGCAGGCGGTTGGGGCTGGGCAATCGGAGACGAAGGGAGCGCTCCAGGTTTAGTACGCGAGGCCGGCCGAGCAGTGCGATTGCATATTGACCTGGGAGGGGCGAGGTCAGAGCCGCTTGTCGAAGCGCTTTGTGAGGCATTCGGACTGAATAGCCCCACGAACATCGGCACCGCGATCGCGAAGGAAGGCAGCGCCTCGGCTCTGGGGCGACACGCACCCGTTATCTTCTACGCCGCCAATGAAGGTTCGTCCTTGGCTAAACGCGTTATTGACGAGGGCGCAGCGGCCCTGACTCAGTTGGTCTACCATCTGATGTTGGCGGGCGTGCCCGACAAAGACGTCGTGGTAGGCGGGGGGGTCATTCTCGCCCAGCCACTGTTAGCCAATGCGTTCTCCCATCAAATTTCCAATCGTTTCGGGGCGACAGTAGCGGTCACCTTCCTCGACAAGCCGCCGGTTTTAGGCGCCTGCGTTATGGCGCGGCAACTTCGCATGGCCGGCGATCGCTCAGAGAGCTCAATCATCTTCCAACACAAGGATATCCAATGATTTACAGGTCAACGATCGCCCGCCAACCCGATCAGTTTCGCCATACTTTGGAAGTCGTCGGAACGCAGCTTCGCGATTTTGATCTCGTGCCGTTTGAAAAGGGGACTGTGGTCGTTACCGGGATAGGCGCGAGTTACGAAGCAGCGGGGGTAGTGGCCGGTGAACTGCAACGTCGCGGTAGACGAGCAAATACTTGGCGCGCGGTCGATCTCATGGAGCCGGGCGACCCTGGCGACGCGATCATAGTCTTTTCTGTCGGAGGAAGAAGCATCGAGCCAATCGCTGCACTCACCGTCCACAGTAGGTTACCATCCCTCGCGATTACAAGCGAAGGCAACGACCCACTGTCACGCACCGCTTCGGCAGCACTTCACTTTGAGTCCGGTCCGGATTCACTGCCGTCGAGCACCGGCTACACAGGCTCGCTGCTGGCAGGCGGGCTGCTGATAGATGCGCTCTGTGGTGAAGACAGCTTCAATTGGAACGACATTCCTCTGATAGCAAGCGAGGTCTTGGAAGACTCGGCGAAAAAGATGGCACGTATTGGAGAAATGTTTCATGACCAGCGGGCGATCGATTGCGTTGGCGCGATATCGGCCTTGGGCACAGCGGGCGAGGCTTGTTTGCTCATTCGCGAGGCTGCGAGGGTGCCCACCGGCGTCTCAGACACGCTGCACTACTTGCACGGCCCGATGGAATCGATGGATCAGGCGACCGGGATTTTGATATTCGGTGACGGCCGCGAAGTGCGACTGGCGCAGGAATTGGCTGAAATCGGCTGCGCAGTTCTTCTGGTGACCGCAAGCGAGTCGCCTCAAGACGACAAAAACCTGACAGTTGTGAAGGTACCATTTTTGCAGAACCGCGTGGCGCGATCAATCGTGGACATCCTGCCCGCTCAACTGTTAGCCGCAGAGCTGTCCGACGCGGCCGGACTTACTGATGCCCAGTTTCGTTATAGCCAAAATGACACAAAGGTGACCATGAACGAATCGGAGCCACGGATCTGAGCACGCGCGTCCGGAGATGACACGTTCCGGACGTCCTTCTTAGCCCCTGATCAAGACAGCAATGGCGAGTCAGTGGCAGTGATCCAGCTACCTCGAGACCCTTCGTCGACGGGTAGGAATGCGTCGTGCTTCGCCTACCAATTGAATGCTGCGCAGCATTCTGTTTCTAAAGGCGCATGAAACTTGGAAAGGGAAGTCTACAAAAAAACTATACGTCGTGGAATTTTCTCGGCACTTCATCACGTCACGGCCGCGAATTACTCACCACGGGGCGAACACTGCATCGTTGACGCCCTCATGCTTGCTGAAGCTCGCCTTAGCGTTGCTGACAGCAGCTGAGGGGCCCATTCCAGGGCGAGCATACATAATTCCAGGAGCAACGGACGATGGCATCTTCCCGGCTTAAAGTGTCTTCGGCGCTCGTTACACCCGCGATCGGGTTCCTATGTCTTGCGACGCTCGTGCCGATTGCAGCTGTCGTTGCCCTCTCGTTCGGGGACTTCAACATAGCCTTCCCGGAAAAGACGCGCTTTATCGGGCTTTACAATTACGCGCGCTTCTTATCCGACGGTCGGTTCATCAACGCCGCACTGGTTACGTTCATTTTGGTCGTTGTCCCCGTCGGCCTCCAACTACTGTGTGGGTTAGGGTTGGCAATAGCGCTAAAGGAAAAGCTCGTTGGCACTCGGTGGATGAGAGCAGCTTTCCTGCTTCCGTCGATAGTTCCGCCAGCGGTGGGCGGAATTGTGTGGAAGTTGTTCCTCATTCCTGGTGTGGGCGGCTTGTCTTATCTCGCAAGCTTGTTCGGTCACAATTTCGAAGCTGACTTACTTGGAAGCAAAACGTCAGCGCTTGTCTCCGTGATCATCGTATCGATTTGGTTTGGGGTTCCCATAGTTGCTTTGCTGCTTCTTTCGTCTTTGGACTCGATCCCAGACGAGATTTATGAGGCGGCAAACCTCGACGGAGCAAGTTGGGCCCAGGCGCAATGGTATATTTCCATACCGCTCGTCTTACCTGCGATGGGAGCCGTTGCCGTGTTTCAAGCTTTAGAGGTCCTTGGGATTTTCCCCGTGATCTTCGTGTTGACAGGTGGCGGGCCGGCAGGGGCGACTGAACCCCTAAACTTCTACGCTTTTCTGACCGCATTTACGTATCTCGATCTCGATTATTCCGCCGCAATTCTCGTGGCATTCACAACAACGATCGTCGGCGTGTGCTTTTGGTCTATTCGCCAAATCTCGGCCGCTCGCGTTGGGAGGTAAGCCCATGCGTCGAGACCTTGGACGTCACATCTACGGATATCTTGTCTGCGCTGCCTTTGCGCTATTCCTATTCTCGCCGATATTGTGGACCCTATCGACATCTCTCAAACAGCCAACCGAGATGTTTCAATGGCCGCCCGTGATCGTGGGAAAGCCATCCACTCAGCACTATACTGCGATAATCGCTGACAAGGACTTCTCTTCCGCGCTCGTCAATTCAATTGTGGTCTCATGCAGCACCATCATATTGACCATGGCGCTTTCGGTCCCGGCAGCCTTTGGTATCTCTCATTTGCAGAAAACTGCCATGCGAAGGGTATTGACGTTGGTATTGGCACTCCGGGCGGCGCCAGCGATGATCTACATCATCCCCTACTTTCTCTTTTTTCGCCAAGTACACCTCGTCGACACGAAGATTGCGCTGATCATCGTCGACACAATGTTCGCGGTTCCGCTTGCGATCTGGTATTTGTCGGCGTTTTTCGACCAAGTGCCGCGTGAAATTGAAGAAGCCGCGATGATAGACGGCGCGTCAACGCTGCAGACGATGACGCTCATCTCGATACCCATCGCCAGATCTGGCATCATGGCAACAGCAATATTGATATTCATTGGCTCGTGGAACGAGTTTCTTTTTGCGCTGACACTGACACGCGATGACGCAAAAACTGCAGCCGTCGCAATACTGAATTTCATGCCATTTGAGGGGACCGATTGGGGCAAGGCGGCAGCCGCATGCGTGCTTATGCTGGTTCCGATCGTGGTTTTCGTGCCGTTCGTAAAGAAATACGTCGCCGGCCCAACAACGACCGGTTCCGCGAAAGGGTGAAATGCTAGCTCAAGGAGAGAAGCAATGAGATGTCTTGGAATTCTTGCTGTTGCATTAGGTGTTGCCGTCGGCGGCGGAGCGTCGGCTCAGCAGCGCTATGACGGCGTGAAAATAAAGGTCCTATCGACAAACTCGGCATACGATTTGGAGCTCAAAAAATTCGCGCACGAATTCACAGAGAAGACTGGCGCTGAAGTACAGTTTGATCTCTTCGGGTATACGCCGACCGTTCAAAAGGTGTCGGTCGAGCTCTTGACGCGCTCAAATAGTTACGACGTCGTATACCTAGGGAGCGAGGAGTTCGGGCGATACGCATCTGGCGATATCCTGGAGCCGCTTGATAATTACATTGATATGAAGAGTGCGGACGTACAGGATTTCATCGCTCCCGTGCTGCGCCTGTACAACAAGGACGGCAAACAACTGGCATTGCCGCATTTCGCGGCGACGCAGCTCCTTTATTATCGTCCCGACTTATTCGAAAAGGCCGGTATCAAGCAGCCACCGCAAACGTGGGAGGAATTCCGCAATGACTGCGAGCTGTTGAAAAAGGCTGACATCCAGTGCACTGCGCTAAGGGGGCAGCCCGACACCGGTGAAAATATCTGGTTTTGGGGCCAGGTCCTTTATGGTTTCGGCGGTAAGTATTTCGCGAACGAACCGGCGGATCTGACGCCCACGGTCAATACGCCCGCCGCCGTGGAGGCGCTGAAATGGTACACAGACGTGATGACCAATTTCACCGTGCCTGGCAGCACCTCAGCAACGTTTGACGACGTCGTCATTGCGATGCAGCAGGGCCGCATTGCTATGACTGTCGAAGGCGCTCCCACCGCAGGTCGCATTCTCGACCCCAAGCTGTCGAAGGTCGTTGGTAAGCTTGGGTTTGCTTTGCCCCCTGGCGGCGTAAGTGGGAGGTTCCCGCCCTTTGCAGGACAGGCGTATGTCATTCCAGCTGCATCAGAAAACAAGGCAGCCGCAGCGGCCTTCCTTCAATGGGCGACGAGTAAAGATCTCATGAAGCGGATTTCGCTCGACAGCACCTTTGTCGCCATCACCAGGACATCGCTGTGGGACGATCCGGAAATCCGTGCGAAACATGACTATGATTATGGCCATGGATCGTTTGCGGCAACATATGGAGAAACGCTTCGCGTGGCGCCCGAGTGGTATTATCCTCGGATCCCTGAATTCAAGGAGATCGGCGACCGCCTTGGCCGTGCCCTGCAAGAGGCGGTTGTCGGGAGCAAGAGCCCAGAGGCTGCCTTGGACGATGCTCAAGGTGATGCGGTCGAAATCATGAAGCGGGCTGGATACCTGAAATAGTCTTTACACGTCACCACCGGCGCGGTTTTGCGCGCCGTTGGTGCGCGAACTGAACCTCCATAGCGTATGGGGATGAGAGTTGAGCAACTTTAATATAGTCTGGATTTGCAGCGATCAGCAGCGTTGGGATACCGTGCAGTGCATGGGGTTCAAAGGCACGCAAACTCCCAATATCGACCGTCTGGCCGCAAGGGGTACGGCATTCGCTCGTGCGTATTGTCAAAGCCCGATCTGCACGCCGAGCCGAACGAGCTTTCTGACAGGGTTGTATCCGATCGCACACCAAGTGCATCAAAACGGCGCCGGCACATTTCCTTCGCATCTCGTTTTGCTCCCAAAACTGATGGCGAATGCCGGATACTATACAGGGCACATAGGAAAGCTGCATCTGTCTGCCACCCGTGGCATGATAGAAAAGCGCCCAGACGATGGATTTGCCGAGTTCTACTGGAGCCCTGAGCCATTTCCGGAGTGGTCAGGCAACCATGACTATCATGCGTGGATGTGGTCAAAAGGAGTCGATCCAGAAGCCTACTTCAAACCGTATCTTGACCAACACTATGGTCCGGGACCGGCCGCAGAATATCGGCAGGCGCGTTGGGCAGGCGACCGGGCTGAGCGTTTCATCAAGATGCATTCTGATCGTAATTGGTATTTAGGCATTAACATCGACGCGCCTCATCCGCCCCTCAATCCCCCGCCAGACTACCTCAGGCGGTTCAACCCAAGTGATATGCCTGATCCTGCCTTTAAGCCGATTGATCTTGAGCACCAGAAGAAATTTGAACGAGTCGATCAGCAAGCCAATTTCGCGGTGGATCCTTGGCATGCAGCAACAGACGCGAGTGAGGCGCACAACGACGAATTGGCAGGACCTACGCATGAAGCGCCACCCACGAAGTTCAATATTTGGGAGATGAGAGCGGCCTATCACGCGGAGGTGGCTCAAGCGGACGATCTGGTCGGCCGGATACTAGACGCTTTGACGGAAACCGGCCAGCTGAACCGCACGATCGTCGTCTTCATGAGCGATCATGGTGACATGATGGGTGACCACGGCCTGCTCTACAAAGGCTGCCGGTTCTATGAGGGCGTGGTGCATGTCCCACTTGTGATTTCCGTGCCTGGCAGCTCAGCCCAAGGATCGGTGTCGAATGCACTTGTCGAGCTGGTCGATATTGCGCCCACATTGCTCTCGTTATCGGGGCTTGAGGTCCCCAAGGCTATGCAGGGGCTCTCACTCGACCGGATGCTGCTTGGCAACACCTCACTGGATTGCCATAAGCCATACGTTGTCAGTGAGTATCACAACTCCCTCAGGTTTCGCGGCAGCCGAGGGTCTCGCGCATCAATGTACTATGATGGACGTCACAAACTAAATGTATATCACGATGTTGGAATAGGAGAGCTGTTCGATCATCAAGAAGACCCTAATGAGCATTATGATCTTTGGGATAGCCACCATCATAGGGTGTTGAAATCCGATCTTTTAGAGCGCAGCTTTTCCGCAATGATGCTTAGAAGTGGATCCGGCCCGGAGAGAATTGAGGACTACTAGTCTTGGCAGACCGGCATGGGAAGGTCACGAGCTAGGCGTTGGTCTCGCACTCTCGGAGCCGGCCCCGGTCGCCCGGTTCGGGCTCGGTTTCTCACTAGAGCTCGCGCTCGCGCCGAAGAAGCGACCAGCTTACGCGTCTGCTTCTTGGCGGTCGGCGTTTCGGCGGTGGTGGCCGCAGTCCTGGCTTCGGTTTTGGAGCAGGAATATGTGGATGGGGCACATGTGGCAGGCGAAGGACATATTGCGGCCACCGCTCAGCACTGGAGTTGCAAAATAAATCGGAAGCCTGAAATTGTTCGATGGGTCTATGGTATCTCGCTCCTCTTTCCTTCAGCTTCATAAGGTACGCGATTGTGGCAATGAGCATTAACTCACCTGCAACGACAGCGGCAGAGCGCGAGAGCATCCTGTCTTGCTTGCAGGAGGACATCGATCATCTGCCGAATGCGCTCGCTCGGATCGCCAAATACATCCTGGAAAATCCCGAGAAAGTCTTGCACCACTCGGTCGCGGAGTTGGGAGCATTCTCAGGCAGTGGTGAAGCAAGCATAGTGCGGCTTTGCCGACAGATCGGCTTTTCCGGCTTTCGCGACTTCAAGCTGGCGTTGGCGGGCGAGATCGGCCGCCCTTCTACTATTCCCAAAAGCCGGGACGCCGCCTTGCAGTCGCTGCATGAGACCATGGCGCAGAATCTAGGGATCGCGCACGGCAATACTGATCTCGAAACGCTTGAGAAGGTTGGCGCGGCGCTTGCCGCAAGTCGTAGGGTCGATCTCTACGGGGCGGGTATGTCCGGCATAACGGCAGAGCTGCTTGCCTACCGTCTGTTGCGCGTCGGATTGACAGCTTTGGCATTCAGAAATGCCAACATGGCTCATGAAGTCGCGAACGGCCTTGGCTCTGGATGCGTGGCGATCGGATTTTCGATTTCGGGTCTGTCATTGGATACCGTCCAGTTTCTTAAGAGTGCCCGTTCTGCTGGAGCAGTGACCATCGCCATTACAAACCGCGCTCGCAGCCCTCTTGGTGAGGCGGCAGACTTTACCCTGCTGGCTTCCGGACTCCATGACCGGCCGATCGGGGGCACGTTGACCCCGATGGTTGGCAAGATCTTCGTCATTGAAAGCCTGATGCTGGCGCTTTCAAAAGTGACGGAGGAATTGCTTGCAAAATGAAATTAAACTCCATAATGTCATGAAAATGAAATAAAACGCCATTAAGAGCTACCGCCAACCGAAAAGGATCGCGGAATGGCAGCCTTGGACCTCCACATCGACAAAATCAGTAAGCGGTATGGCGAAACGGATGTCCTGCAAGACGTCTCCCTCGAGGCCGCTCCTGGCGAGTTCGTGACGCTGCTCGGGCCTTCCGGCTGCGGCAAGTCAACACTCTTGCGGATCATAGCGGGGCTCGAGCGCGCAGATCGGGGACATATACGCGCAGGGGGCAGGGGGCTGGATAGCGTCGCGCCGAAAGATCGCGACCTTGCCTTCGTCTTCCAGAGCTACGCGCTTTATCCGCATCTGAATGTGCACGACAATATCGCGGCGCCGCTGGTGATGCGCGAGTTGAGCAGTCTCGAACGGCTTCCGGTCGTGGGCGGTCTGCTGCCCGGAGCTAAAGAGCGGTACCGCTCGATCGAGGAGCGGGTCCGGGAAACCTCGGCACTTCTCAAGCTCGATACGCTCCTAGATCGGCGCCCGGCGGCTCTATCGGGCGGGCAGCGGCAGCGTGTGGCGCTGGGGCGCGCTATGGTGCGCAAGCCGAAGATCTTCCTGATGGACGAGCCGCTGGCAAACCTGGACGCCGCGCTACGAATCCATACGCGCGGCGAGATCGCTCGGCTGCACAAGGAAATGGGCACGACGACGATCTTCGTTACCCATGACCAAGCGGAAGCGGCAGCAATATCGGACCGCGTCGCCGTTATGTTTGGCGGCGAGATCCGCCAGGTCGCGAGCCCGGCCAATCTCTACCGCGATCCCCTCGATATCGATGTTGCCCGGTTTCTGGCCCAGCCTTTTCTAAACGAGTTGGCGGTACCCGCACCAACTGGTGGCGGGCTGATGATCGGCAGCAACCGGATCATCATTCGCGATGCCCTCGGATCGGCAGAGTCCGGTACGCTGGCTTTCCGGCCGGAGCATGCATCCCTGACTGGAGCGGACCAGTCCGGCGCCCTGCCGGTGCATGTCGGGCGCATCGAGCATACTGGAACCGATGCGAACGTCTTTGTCGGTACTGAGGCGGGTGCTCAGTTCGTCGTCCGGATTCCGGCTGAGCGCGTACAGTCCTTGCGCGAGGGTGAGAAGTTGGGGGTGGCCATCGATCCGGAAAAGGCGTGGTTTTTCGCGACAGACAGCGCGCGCCGGCGCCACGATCACATCAGGGCAGCTTGATATGGCCGTCGTAGAGGATATCCCGATCAGCTCCGTGCCTGCAAAGGGTTCAATAAAACTCACTCTGGCCCGCGCTCAGGCCCGTGCCGGCATCGTTCTCGCCCTGCCGGCGACGCTGATGATTGCCGCTCTCCTGATCGGCCCCGCCATCCTCGTTTTCGCCTTGTCGTTCACAGACGCTTCCCTCGGTTTGGCCGGCGCCCGATTTGTCGGGCTCGCCAACTACACGCGCATGCTGACCGACCTGGGTTTTGCTCAGAGCCTGCGCAACACTGCGCTTTATGTGCTCGTGGTCGTGCCGACGACGATTGGATGGGGGCTGTTGGTCGCTCTCCTGATCGCCCGATCGCGGTTCGCGGCCTTCTATCGAACTGCCTACTTTCTGCCAGTGGCTGCTACCCTGGTCGCGCTCGCAACCGCATGGGAAGCGATCCTGCATCCTAGTCTCGGCGTCGCCAACGCGCTGTTGCAGCTTTTCGGCGCTTCTCCCGTCAGGTTCTTTGCAGACCCGGCAACGGCAATCTATGCGCTTGCAGCGATCGGTATTTGGCAGCTCGTGGGCTTCAACATGATCCTCTTTCTGGCTGGTCTCTCGACCATTCCGGACGAGCTTTATGAAGCTGCCGCGATCGACGGAGCGGATAGGGGCCTGAAACGTTTCCTGCTTGTGACCTGGCCGATGTTAGCGCCGGTTACCCTGTTCGTCACGGTCATGACGATCATCCGTGCCTTTTCGGTCTTCGAGACGGTTGCGGTTCTCACCCAAGGTGGGCCGATAAAATCGACCTCAGTCATCCTCTACACCTTCTATGAAGAAGGCTTCCGCTTCTTTCGGGTGGGATATGCGTCGGCAATTGCCGTTTCCTTTTTCATCTTCGTGACCATCCTATCGCTCGTCCAGATGCGCGTTTCCGAGCACCAGGCGCGCTGGAAAACCAATGGAGGCCGGTCGTGATCCTAGCGCAATCCTCCGCGTCCCGCTCTGTCTCGCATGTCGTGCTAATGAGCG
The DNA here is from genome assembly GCF_040321795.1 of Mesorhizobium sp. M0244. Taxonomy (NCBI): domain Bacteria; kingdom Pseudomonadati; phylum Pseudomonadota; class Alphaproteobacteria; order Hyphomicrobiales; family Phyllobacteriaceae; genus Mesorhizobium; species Mesorhizobium sp. M0244. The sequence goes on from NZ_JAMYSE010000003.1 coordinate 188,676, forward strand.
GCGCGCTCTTCATGATCTTCCCGTTTTTCTGGATGCTGCTCGCCTCGATGACGCCGCAGAGCGAGATCTTCAACGGCGGCCTTCTGCCGATGCCGACGTTAGACGGCGCCGTCGAAAATTACGGCAATGCATTGTCCGCCATTCCGCTTCTGCGGTTCATGGGAAACGGAATAGTCGTTTGCACGGCGATCCTCGTGCTGCAAATCGCGGTCGCCGTTCCCTGTGGCTATGCACTTGCCAAGCTGTCCTTCCCGGGCCGTCCGATCCTCCTGGGCGCCGTTCTTCTCGGGCTCCTCGTGCCGGTGCAGATACCGACCATCCCGATCTACATAGCTCTTGCAAAGTCCGGCCTGCTCGATAGCTATGCCGCGCTCATTCTGCCCTGGATCATCTCGGTGTTTGCGATCTTCCTGTTCCGGCAGTTTTTCGTGACCTTCCCGGACGAGGTGCTCGACGCGGCGCGGCTGGATGGTTTCAGCGAGCTTTCGATCGCCTTGCGCATCATGCTGCCCGCAGCCTGGCCGGCGGTCACCTCCTTCTCGATCTTCTCCATCGTCGCCCACTGGAACGATCTCTATTGGCCGCTGGTGGTGACGACCAGTCCCGACATGATGATGCCTTCCCTCGGGATTGCCTATTTCCGGCAGTCGGGTGAGGGCACCGGAAATGTCGGTGCGCTCATGGCCGGGGGCGTTCTCGTGACCGCGCCCTTGGTCGCTCTTTTCCTTCTCATGCAGAAACACTTCATCCGGGGTTTGGTGCTCGGCCGACATTAGCTCCGTTCTCAACCCAATCTAAAACTCAGGAGAGCAATGTGAAAACAATTGCAATGATCCTTGCCGCCGGTATCACTGCCGCTGCGGCATCCATGCCGGCGCAAGCCGAAACCAACCTCGACGTCTATTACGCCTGGCCCGAACACGAAGTGATCCATAAGCCGATCGCCGATCGCTTCATGGCGGACCATCCGGATATCAAGATCAACTTCCGCGCTGCTGCGCCGAGCTACGATGAAGCTGTCCAGACGCTGATCCGCCAGAGCATGGCCGGCCAGCTGCCGGACGTTCATTTCGTCGGCTTCAATGTGCTGCGGCCGCTCGTGGCGCGGGGACTTGTGAAACCTATCGACGATCTGGTTGCCGCCGATCACCTGACCGAAAACGGCTACACGGACCAAGTGCTGTCACTCGCAGCGATCGACGGCCATCTCTACGGTCTTCCCTTCGCCATGTCGACGCCGGTCGTCTATTACAATGCCGATCTGGTGAAGAAGGTTGGCGGCGATCCCGACAAGATCCCGACCGAGTGGGACAGCTTTGTTGCGCTTGCCGCCAAGATCGGAGCGCTCGGCGACGGAACGTCCGGCATGTATTACCAGCTTGGCTCGGACGACTGGGCCACGCAGAACCTGGTGCGCAACTTCGGCGGCCAGATGATGAACGACAAGGAAAGCGACGTCGCGTTTGACGGTCCTGCCGGCCAGGCTGCAGTCAAGCTGTTCAAGCGGTTCCATACCGACGGCGCTCAGCCGGCGATCGACCCCCGCGCTGCCAAGCAGCTCTTCACCTCCGGCAAGCTTGGCTTCTTCTTCGCCTCCGCCGGCAGTGTGAGCGGTTTCGAAGGTGAAATTGGAGATCGGTTCAAACTCCGCACCGCCAAACAGCCGCTTGGTGTTGAAAACGCTACGATGCCGACGGGCGGCATGGTTGCGGTTATCCTCACCGACGATCCCGCCAAGCGCGCCGCCGCCTGGGAATACGTCAAGTTCGCAACCGGCCCAGATGGCCAGAGCATTGTCGTGCCTAATACCGGCTACATGCCGACCAACACGCTTGCCCTGGACAAAGATCATCTTGGTGCCTTTTATGAGAAGCATCCCAATTGGTACACCAGCGTGCTGCAGATGCCGCGCGCCCGCCCGTGGTTCTCTTGGCCTGGCGACAACGGTGTTCAGATCGGCGAGGTTCTCCGCGACGAAATGACGGCCATTGCCCTTGGCTCCAAGGAACCGGACGCAGCTCTCGCGGATATGGCGTCCCAGGTCCGCGCGCTTCTGCCGAAGACCAACTGAGTCCCTTCCTGCCGGGACGCTGCACATATGTGCGGCGTTCCTTGCGTTTCTCGGATTTACTTATGAAACTCATTCATCTGACTGACCTCCACCTTGTACGCCCCGGCGCAACGCTGTTTGGCTTCGACCCTGCCGAACGACTGCGCAAGACGATCGAGCGTATCAACCGCGATCACGCAGACGCCGAGCTTTGCGTGGTGACAGGCGATCTCACTGACGAGGGAGATTTCGCTTCCTACGAAGTCTTGCACGACGTGCTACGGGACCTGCGCATACCCACCCGGCTTCTGCTCGGCAATCACGACAGCCGCGAGAGCTTCGTTCGAGCATTTCCTGATGAGGCGCGTGATAGCGACGGCTTTGTCCAGTCCGTCCATGAAAGCTCTGCGGGACGCCTCATCTTTCTCGATACCCTGGTTGAAGGTTTTGGGCACGGCTCCTTGAGCGACGGACGGCTCGAGTGGCTACTGGCGCGGTTGGCAGAGACGCCGGATGTGCCGGCCTACCTCTTCGCCCATCATCCGCTGCAGCCGATCGGCCTGCCGCATTTCGAACCTTGGAACACCGAGAACTGGCGTCCGATCATGCAGGCGATCGTTGGCGCCGGCAATGTGCGGCACGTTTTCCACGGCCATGTGCACGTCGATGTCGGCGGCACTTGGAGCGGCATCCCTTTCAGTGCAAGCCGCGGCGTGGCGCATCAGATCATTCCACATTTCACGCGGAGAGACGCGGACTTCGTCGAGGATGCGCCTGCCTTCGACATCGCGATAATCGACGTTGATGGCGTCCTGGTGCATCGTTTCGAAGTTTGCGACCGACACGTGGTCGAGGTCTCCGCAGAAGGTCCGGTTCCGGAGGGCATGCAATGAAACAACGGACCCCTTATGAACTGGTCATCTTCGATTGCGATGGCGTTCTGATCGATAGCGAGACGCTGGCAAGTCGAATCGACGCCGAAGAACTTACCCGCATCGGCTATTCCACGTCGTATTCTGATGTGGTTCTGCGGTTTACCGGCCTGTCCTCAGCCAGCATGCGGAAGATAATCGAAGAAGACTGGGGCCGTTCTCTACCCAGCGACTTCGACACCATCGTGCAATCCCGGATCAAGGAAAGCTATCGGACGGAACTGCAAGCCATCAGCGGCATTGACCGGCTCCTGCATAAGTTGCCCTTACCGCGCTGCGTCGCCTCGAGCAGCGCCCCCGACAAGCTGCGACTCGGTCTTGAACTGACGGAGCTTTGGCTACACTTCCATCCACACGTGTTCAGCTCCGTCATGGTAAAGGCCGGCAAGCCAGCACCGGACCTGTTCCTGTTCGCTGCCGCCCAAATGAACATTGAGCCAGCGCGCTGCGTCGTGGTGGAGGACAGCATTGCCGGCGTTCGAGCCGGTGTGGCCGCGGGGATGACGGTGATCGGTTTCACGGCAGGCGGCCACTGCCTCGATGACCACGGTCAACGATTGCTCTCAGCCGGCGCTGCGGTCGTCGCGCGATCAGCTGAAGAACTTGGCGTACTGCTGATGACGAGCGAGGTCCAGCCGAGTTCCAAGATGGCAGAAGGCTGACCCGGCAATAGCATGTGCCGCAACGGGCGGCCGGTAGTCACCACGGCAGTTCCGGATGCTGTGACCAGGCAGGTGATTGGCAAACTTGTTGCTGCTTACGCAGATCACCGTCAAAGAGGCATACGTTTCATCGTCAGGCTCATCGCGGACCTTCGGCTCGACTCGGAGCCTTTCATCTGACCCCGCGACGATGGCTCTGTCGCAATTCCGGGATGTGGACGGGAAGAGCGTCGCCTGGGAGCATTGATCAGGCGGTGAGCATTTCGAATTGCTCGGCAATTGACGGACTCGGATTGCAGGCGAACCTCGCCTGTCGCTTTCGCATCATGTGGACCAGCTCGATGCCGGAGAGGGTGATCTGGGCATTCTCCGACTTGAAGCCGAGCATGGATCGAACGCGGCGCTTGATGCGCCGGTGATCCTGTTCGATCCGATCGTTGAGGTATTGGCTCTTGCGGATATGGATCGGTGGTTTGTGTGATCGCTCCCGCAGACGGCTTTCAGTATCGCAGGAAATGATTGCCTCACGATTGGTCTGACTGCCGTTGACGACGATGCGGTTCGGGCGTCCATGGTGGCAAACACCTTGCGCAGGAAGCGTTTGGCCGCCGGAAGATCACGGTGTTGCAGCCTGTCCGAAAGATATATACAAATTTCGGACAGAGCCATCTCATCTCCGCTTAGCACCGACTCGGTTGCCAGTCGCTCATCTGCAAAATGTTTCCGCCGAGTTTTGCAAACGCGCGTTGGCGGCAGGAGAAGACGAGAATCTGCTGATCGCGTGATTGACGATGCAAAGCGTCGAACATGCGCTCAATGCGATCGTCATCGGAATAGACCAACGCGTCATCCAGGATAACCGGTGTGGGTCGCCCGTCGCGGGCGAGCAAACGGGCGAAGGCCGGCCGGGTCAGAACCGAAAGCTGTTCTCGCATGCCGCCACTCAGCCTCTCGACATCCTCGTCCTGACCATTGCGGCGAACGGTCTGCGGCAACAGTGTGTTCTCGTCGAACACTATGGAGATGTCATCGAATAGCAATCCAAGCAGCGGTCGCAGCTCGGACATGACCGGCTTCAGATAAAAATCGCGTGCCGTCGAGCGCGCAGCGACCAGCGTCGTGCGCAGCCGGTCGAGGACGGCTTTTTCGAATTCGAAGCGTCTCGCTCGCTCTCCAGCGACTTCCAATTTTTCTGTGGCCTCGCGCAAAGCTTCTTCCACCGCGTCGTCGGACCGAGTGCGAATATGGCCATTGAGATCGGCCAGGGTTACACGCAACTGACTCGCTTCCTGTGTGGCGGCATCCTGAACCGAGCGGGCACGGCGCAGAACGGCCTCGGCGCTGATGAGATCGTGAGCGCCGTCGCGCAGGGGCGTAGCGCGCATTTCAGCCGCTTCGCGCAAAGTTCGCCGTGCGGTGGCCTCCGTGAGGAGCAAGCGCTCCTTTTGCTCACGTGCTGCATCAGGTCCCAATATGACCTCGAGGCTGGTCAGTTCCGCCTGGATGGTGACATAAGCCGTCTCCGCGGCCATGACAGCCTCGTCGGCATGGCTGCGCAAAGGCAAGGCCTCGCGCACGCTGTTGCGTGTTGTTGCCACACGCTGCTCGGCTGCTGCATGATGTTGCCGAATCTGTTCCGGATCGACTTTGAGTTCAAGGTCCCCGACCCCAAGGGCACTCAGACGAGCAAGCTCCTCGTGCAATTGCTGTATCCCCTTGGGCGCGAGATCGGCAAGCCGCTGACGCGCCAAGCCGAGTTCGGCAGCCTTGTCGCGCGCTTTCGCCAGGCGCTGGCGTGCCGTCCTGAGGCAGTCGACACCGAGGGACGCAAGCAGGCTGCGGTGCTTCGCTTCGGCGTCTTCGATGGTCCGGTCGGCCTGCTGCGGCCGATTCGATCGCAGGGTCAAGGCTCCGATGCCGGCAATATCCAGGCGCACCGTGCCAGCAAAGCTTTGGTCTTCTGCATGGAGCAAGGGCCTGGCATCGATCGTCACCAAATCGGCGGCGCCGTCCCGGTATTCCATGCATAGCGTCGGCAGGGTTGCCAGGTGAGCTGCACGAAGGCTGGCGATCTCGATTTCTAGCGCTTGCAGCTGCTCGACAGCCTGTTCCGGCACCGCCAGCATCGCCAGTGCTGCCTCTCCATCTTCGATCTGGGTTCTGGCGACTTCGGCTTGTTTCAACCGGTTGTCCAAGCCGGCCAGTTGTTCGGCAGCGTCACGCGCCAAAAGGGTCGCATCCAGCCGCGCGAGCAATTCGCGAGCTTCGCGCTCTTCCTGTTCGGCTGCTTGAACCTCGGCCATCGCCTGTTCGTTTTCGGCTATGGCAGAAGCGCGCCGATCGAGAACCTCACTGCGGCGAAGCTGCGCAATCGTCGACTGCTCGCGCAAATCCGCGGCTCGTTTGAGCGCAGTCCGAAAACTATCGAGGGCCTGCTTCGCCGCGTCGTGGTGAATTGCCGCCAGGGCAGCTTCCGCCTCGGCTGCTTTCAAGGCTTCGCTGTGCGATTTGGCGGCCCCGACTGCGGCTTCGGCGGCCAAGATGGCTTCCCGCCGGGTGGCGCCTTCTTCGGGGTTTTCAAGCTCAGACAGACGCGCCAACGCCATGCGCCGCTTGTCGAGCGCATCGCGCAGACCGGTGACTTCGGCGCTGAGACGCTGCTCGTCTTTCAGCAGCTTATCACGCTCATCGAGCGCTGCCGCATAGAGACCACCGCTCTTGGGACGCAGGGTTGATGTGACGAGGCTATAGAGTTCTTCTTCGCACGCCGCGGTGATTTCGGCCATGCGCCGCCCGCCGGTCAGGGCTTCAACTTCCCCCTGAACCGAGGACAATAGGCTTTCGCGCACGCGTTTGTCGCCGTCCTCCTCGCTTTTGCTGCGCCTTTCGATGCCGGTGACCCCTTGGCGAACCCAGAGCAATCCTGCCGGTCCTGCGGTTCCGCCATGGATTAGTTTGCCGATAAAGGCTTCGGCCTCATCGGCTTGAGCCAACAGTCGCCCGCCGTCGAGGTCAATGACGCTGGCCAGCTTGCCTCCATAAAACTGTTTGGCAAGCCGATAGCGTCCTTCTGAAGTGGTGATGTCGGCCTCCACCACCGGATTGCCCCCACTATAAGGCCGCAACAGTCGCACGCCTTCGGGCGTTCCCGTATGAGGCTGGAAAAAGAGTGCGTGCAGCGCTTCGAAGAAGGTTGATTTGCCGAACTCATTGACCGCGCAAAGGACGTTGACGCCGTCGCCGATGTTTTCGATGGCGACGCCCTGCCCAGCGAACCGTTTGACGTTGTGGAGCCGAAGGGCCGTAAGTTTCATGATCCCATCGCCTCGCAATAGCTGAACAGCCGAACCAGTGCTTCTCGCGATATGTCGCGTTCGACAGCCGACCGGGTTTCGTCGGTGCTCTCATCCAACAGTGCCTGCGCTGCCTCGCGAAGGGCACCAGAGCGATCGATTCGATCCAAATCGCCATTTTCGCAGTCGGTCGCGAGCCCGTTCCCGTCCAACTCCAGATAGGCGAAATCGGGCGCGGCTGCCGCGATCGCCGCTTGAAGGACGGTTCGCCCACTTAACCGCACCCGGCCAGACGCGGCAATTCGCAGCAAGGTCTGACGCCGCAGATGTGCCGGTGGAAGCAACGCTTCAAATGCCGACGCGCTGTCGTCACCAGACAGCAGATGCAGGGGAGCGGTTTTCCAGGAAAAGCTGGCGGTCTGGACGGCCACAATCTCGGGCAAGGCACCTGGCCCGGCAATGGAAACGACAAGGGCCTGGCCGGGTGTATCATGCTTGAAACGGTCAGGTTCTGGCGCGCCGCTGTAGCGGCTGCGCTCATTGATGGCGACAGGGCCGTGCCAGTCGCCAAGTGCCAGATAATCGAGGCCAGCCTTGGTCGGGCGATCTGGTGCAATGACGTCGGACGCTGCCGAATCTTCGGAAAAGTTCTGAATCGCGCCATGAGCAAGGCCGAGCCGGATGGCGCCTTGCGGCGTCGCGGCGCTGTTCATCCACTCGGTAAGGTCGCGACCGGGTCTGCGGGTGGTGCACGGTGCAGGCAGCAGCGCCACGTCCGCAGCAACGGTCAGGATTTCGGGCCGGGTCGCCAACAGGACATTGTCCGGCACAACGCTGCCCGCCGCGCTCCACAATTGATCAGCCAACAATGAATCGTGGTTGCCAGGCAGCAATATCCAGCGCAAGGGCGCGCTCTGGCTCATCCCGACAAGGGCCTGCCGCAACATGGCTGGTGTAGGGGTTTCTGTGTCGAACGTATCGCCGGCCAGAAATACGGTGGATGCACCATGGACGCGTGCCTTTTCTGCCAGCCGGTTGATCGCGCCGTGGCGCGCTTCACGGAGCCGCCCGCGCAGATCCTCCGGCATGTTGCCGAACCGCTTGCCGATATGAAGATCGGAGCTGTGGATGAAACGAAACATGGAGTCTCCGAGACTATGTCGATGCCAGGTAGCGCCGGGCGCGATCGATGGCCTCATCCAGCCGGGAGCGTGATATCGCCGCAAGTCGCTCGACGCCGAGCATACGTGCAAGGTCGAGAGCGGGATCCGACTGTTCCAGAACGTCTTTGTTCGCGACGACGACAGCGGCTAGCTCGGCGATTGGAATGTCGGCAATGGACCGCCGGGCATGGGCGTCAAACGGCATGCGATAATCAAGCAGGTCGAACACCGTCCCCTTCTTCCATACGAAGCTGCCGCTGGATTCTTCAGTTCTATCGAAATCGCGCAGATGCAGGTCGATCCGCTCCCGAATCTTGTTGCCCGTTCTGAGCCAGCCATGCGCCCGCGCGATGCGCTGCGCAAGGACGTCTTCTCGCAGCGGGCCTTCCTGTTCGATCACTGCGTCGACCATGGCCCTCAAAGTGCCTCGATAGGCGAAGTCGTAAAAATGATCCGGGCTGGTAGCGAATGCTGATAGGTCAGTCAGGCGATAACGATCGTCCGTCGGTGTGGAATCATGCGTCGTATTCGCGGCAGCAGGCAAAATTGCTCCAGATGCTGATGGGTGCTCTACCGTTGCGACGGGAGGGGCGACAAGTTCTGGCTCTGATTTCATCGACAAGTCTTCAGGTTCGCCGATCGAGGCAAACTCTTCGGCTGGCAGTGGGTCTATGGGGTCGACCTTATGTCCCATGTCCCATTGGATCGCCCCTTCACCTTCCTGTTGTTCAGCTTGCTTACGACGGCTTTCCTCGAGCAGCGCGGTCAGGCTGGCATGAAGCCTCTCGGTGCAACCTTCGAGATCAAACCACCAATCGGTTGACCATACCCGGACAATGTTCCACCCGAGGCCTCGCAGGACCTGCTCCCGGACCTTGTCTCGATCTCGCGCCGTGGCAGAACTGTGATAGGTCGCGCCGTCACACTCGACCCCCGCCAGATAGGCGCCGGCGAGATCGGGATGCCGGATCCCTATATCCACTCGAAAGCCAGAAATGCCGACTTGCGGAACGATGGTCCATCCGCGCTTTTCAAGCTTGGCGGCGACAGCCTCCTCGAAAGGGGATTCCAAGGCTCCGATCGATCCGCGTTCCTGCGCTGGCAATGCCACAGCACCGCGTTCGGCAAAATCGAGGAAGGTTTTGAGATGCTGTACACCGATTGCCTTGGTCCGGTTGGGGTCGATCTGGTCGGCGGTAAAACCTGAAAATACGATCAGTTCCTGCCGTGCACGCGTCACCGCGACATTCAGCCGGCGTTCGCCGCCGTCCCGATTTAGCGCGCCGAAATCCATGCTACGCTTGCCGGCGTTGTCTTGCGAGAAAGTGATCGAAAACAGGATTATGTCGCGCTCGTCACCCTGGACATTTTCCAGATTCTTGACGATGGCGGGTTCAATACGATCGTCGGCAAAGAACCATTCAAGAGCCGGCTCCATCTGCCGCGCCTTGTCGAAAAGGTCGAGGATGAGCGACTGCTGTTGAGCGTTGAAGGTGATGACTCCGAGCGTGGGTCGGTCCTTTTCTGGAAGGGCCAGCCAACGCCGCATCCTGCTGACCGCCTCGTCGGTGACTGCTTGAGCTTCAATGCGATTGGTGCGACTTCTTCCGCGGTCGTAGATGCCGGTCGTGATTTTTCGCAGCTGCACTGCCCGATCTTCCACCGTTGGGGAAGGGAAGGTAATGAGCCGATTCTGATAGTAGTGATGGTTGGAAAAGGCGATCAACGACTCATTGCGGCTACGATAATGCCAGCGCAGGTCACGCACGGGGATGCCGGCCGCTTTGGCTTCGTCGAGAATGCTTTCGAGATCCTTTTCATGCTCGACGACTTCCTCGTCCTCCTCGTTGCGGCCAAAGAAATTGGTGGGCGGCAACTGCTTGGGATCGCCTACGATAATGGTTTGATGGGCTCGCGCGATAGCACCGACGGCGTCCCAAGTGGTGATCTGCGATGCTTCGTCGAAAATCACCACGTCGAACAGCGCCTGGTCGGGGGGTAGGTATTGAGCGATGGAAAGAGGCGACATCAGCATGCAGGGCGCGAGCTTGGCAAAGCTCGACGGCATAGCGCCGATCATCTCGCGGATTGACCTGCTGGGCCGCTGCAATTCCATCTGATGGCGCAACAGGCCCAACTCGGAATTGCGCGGGACGCTTTGCACAGCCGGCAAACCATGAGCGATGGCACTGATGACGCGAAGGCTTGCCTGAGCGCGGACAAGATCGTCGATCTCCCGGAAATCTTCGATGGCGTGCTCGTGCTGGAAGCGACGGAAATCTCGCAGCACCGGATCGGCGTCCAGCGTGGCCGGCAGCCACCAGCGTACATAGGCCAGGCGGAACGCGGATTGAGCTTCGGTTGGTCGCACTAGACCCGCCTCGATATCGTCGACCAACGCTCCCAGATTCTGACTGACAGCTCTGCGACGTATGCCACACCACGAAGTCCAGTCCCGCAGAAGATGGCGAGCATTGAGCAAATCTCCCATCGCGGTCGTCAATTCGGTCAGCGGGTTATCATGTCCTGCCCACGAAGGCGTTTTTCCAGCAACGATCGTAAATTGGGTCCTCGCAGCCTCGAATGCCGCAGAAGCCGCAAGGAAGCGGGCTGCCCCATTGCGCATCGTGCTATCTGCTGCACCGCTTCGCAGGCTCGGGGCCGTTGCTTGGAGGAGCGCTCTGAGGTCCTCCGTGCCGAGGCCGGGCAGGCGTAGCGTCTGTCGAAGCCTTTCGGCGATCGAGAGTATTTGATCGATATGGTGGGTGTCGGTATCAAGTGCGGCAAATCCGATCGACTTGCCAGATAGGATATTGGCTTCGACAGTGGCGCGGCGGTCCTGCATCACGCGCAACAGCGGCAAGTCGTGCTGAGGATCGGCCACGCCCTCTGTCACATAGCCTTGAAGCAGCTTCTGGACTTTGCGTTTGCCCAACTGACTGTTTGGCCAGAACGCAGAAGCGGCCTGTTGCCATTGCTGGTCTATGTCCTCTACCCGTATGAGCGCAACAGCAGCTTCGTCATAGTGTGCCGACAGGCCCGTGCGAGACGTGCGATAGTCCCCGATTGCATCATTTAGAGTCGCGAGGGCTCCCCGTAACTGGGCGAAATCTCGATCAAAGGCGATGCTGAGGTCATAGCCGGCACTGTCCTGGAATGTCCCTGCTAGTTTTCGCAGCGCTTCGAGCTCTGCTGTTGACGGATCGCCTTTTGCGCGCAGGCCGATGCTCACCAGGAAGGCGTCAAGTGCGGTCGCTAGAACCTCGGACGCACTCTTGAGGGTCTTTGCCCCTTCGAGCAAATTATCCTGCCAGCCTGACGTCCACTCGATGACATCTATGAGACGCAAGGCCGGTCGCATCTCCACTGACTGAAACGCGAGACCTGTTTCGGCGGCAATATGCTCCAGCGCCAGCCGGCTTGCCTCGGCGGGGCCAGCGCGCGATGGCCACGATAATCCCGGAGCGTGCTGTTGCTTGTTCTTGAGAGCGATGCCAAGCGCCAGATAGGGCGTGAGACCATTGACATGGCGCCGATGCAGCGCTTCGACATAGGCATTCAGTTCGTCGCGACGGACGCGAAGCCGCTCGTTGATCGCAATCCACTCCGCTCCGTCCACGCGCACGCCACTTTCCCAGCTGGTCCTGAGCTGGTTGAGAAAGTTGCGTCGGTCCGCCTTGCTGGAATGGAGTTCGAGGCAGTGCGCGCCCAGGCCATGTTCGCGCAGGCGGCGATACACCACATCAAGTGCTGCCGTCTTTTCGGCCACAAACAGCACGGTTTTGCCAACTGAAAGGCAGTTGGCAATCATGTTGGCGATGGTCTGGCTCTTGCCAGTGCCGGGAGGACCGATGATGACAAAATCGCGGCCCTCGGCGGCGGCAAGACTTGCGGCGGTCTGTGAGGAGTCGGCCGGCAGCAGTGAAACGATATCGGACGGGGCATAGTGCCGGTCGAGTTCGCGCTCGTCCCGGAATGATGAACCATTGCCCTCGAACGCTATCTCCGGCGTATCGATCAGGTGTCGTACGACGCGGTTTTCGCGCAGCGCATCGGTACGCTCGACCAGATCCTTCCACATGAGAAACTTAGCGAAGGAGAAGGTCGAGAGCGCCGTCTCGTCCACCACCTCCATGCCGGGGACGTCGCGTACTGCCTGTCGCATGAGACTTAGCAGACGCGGCACATCAACGCCGCTTTCGTCTTCGGGCAGCTCACCGGAGAACTGTGGCAGTTTGAGCTCGAAGTCGCGCTCAAGGAACTGCAACAAGGTTGCGTTGAACCGCGGCTCATCTTCATGAAAGCGCAAGGTAAAACGCGATGTTGCGCTGCGGCGCTCGATTTTGACCGGTACGAGCAACAATGGCGCGCGATAGCTGCGCTCGTCCTCCGGCTTTTTCTTCCAGCGCAGGAAGCCGAACGCCAGGAAAAGGGTATTCGCGCCGCCCTCGGCAAAGTCGTTGCGAACTTGGCGGTAAAGATCGATCAGTCGGGATTCCAGTTGGTGTCCATCGAGCGTCGATGGGAGTTCGTCGCGCAGGAGCGCTTCTGCTGCAAAACCGCGCTGCAGGTCACGTCCATGGACTTCGCGATAGAGGGCAGCATCACGCTCGCCCAATGGATTCTGTTCGGGCAGCGAAATGAGCCTGATCGAAGCGCCTGCCATCAGGCGATCCTCTAGATAGCCGACGTCAGTACAAAGAAACGGAATTGTCTTCTTGGAGTCCGGAAAATTGAGCAGGCGGTTCCGCAGTGTCAAATCAAGGAGCTTTTTCTGCCAGCGGTCGATCCGCCCGGCAGCTGTCGTCGGCTTCGCCTCGACGATGTCGGCAGGCAGGGCTGTCATGGCCGGTGCCGCTGGCAGCGGCAGCGCGACTTCGGTTGCCACTTCGGTATCCACGCTGCGACGCATCGGTTCGTGCGAGGCAAGCGGTGTAATGCCGCCACTACGCGAGCGGCGGATATCGATGGCGGCGACAAAGGTGCCTACCTGCGTTTCGTCGAGCCGTTGTTCGATTGCTCGTTGCGCAGCCTCCAGCGTCATCGCCGGCCGATGCGTTACACCGGTCGTCTCAAACACGATCAGTTCGCGCGATGCCAGCGCCTTGCGGATCTCCATGGCATCGGCTTCGATGGCGTTGGCGAGCGTCTTTTGCGTCATCCAGACGCCGACGGCAGCATGGCCTTGGAACATGAGCACGACTGGGTGCAGGCCCGTCGCCTCCAGGGCGGAGGCGAACAACAGACTGGCATCGAGGCAGGTAGCCAGCCTCTCTGCCGCAATTGTTGAGGGACGTCGGATTTTTTGGCCTCGGCTTTCGAAGCTTGCAGGTGGCTCAGCATAGTGCAGCGATAGACCGGCAATGGCCGAATAGATTGCGGCCGCCAGCATGAATGCGCGTTGCGGATTGCCGCTTTGATAGCCGTCGAGGCTGGCGGCATGACCATGCGCTGCGAGTCGCTCCGCTGCTGAACGCAGCAGTCCTGCGATCGCCGGGTCGTTCGGCATGACGAATGCTGGGAGCAGCTGTGCCATATCGATGGCGCCACCCCATTCGTCGCGAGCAAGCAGGCGCACCGCAACGCGCTGTTCGGCCAGCACTGCGCCTCCTGAGGTCAGGCGCAGCGTTATCTCCCCGCGCTCAGCCTCGTTGAGACCTGCCAGATAGCTGGCGTCGAGATCGATTTTTCGGTCGCTTAGGGGAAGCCGGTCGCCGGCAACGATCCGATCAATTGTCCAGCTCTTGGCGCGCAAAAATGGCGGGTTCGACGTCAACTCGAGCGTGCATTTTTCGAAGCCCTGCTTGGTTGGGTTATTGAGCGAGATAGACCGGATCACCGGAATGGCATTTTGGAAGGATGCATATGTAAAGCTGGCGGCGATGTCAGCCACGACTTCTATTACGGGCGCGGCTGATATACCGGCGGCGTCGCCAGTGTCCGAACTCGTTTCCATGCCCCATCCCCTATTTTCATTTACGATAGAACTTTGCGACCAGAACTTGAAAGTAAATTCTCGGTATGGTCACCGCCTAATTCTTTAGCAGCATAGGTTTCTGAAATTGGAACCGCCTCCGTCAGCCAGATAGCTGTCGAGATGCCCGAAGCCGCGATCCCGATCCTTGCTGCGGGTACGGCATGCGTTTGGCTCGCCTTGTTGAAGGCAATCTGACCCCGCTGTCGCGCGACTGTGTCAACGACCGTCCGTTCGCACCTCACCTCAAAACCCAAGCCACGCGCGCAAATGGGTCCACAGATTGCGGGCTGACTTGTCCGGCTGGTTAGTGATCGGTGCCTCGCTATCATTCGGAGGCTGCTCGGTGCCATAATATTCCGCCTTTGCGCGCGCGTCGCGTCGCTGTTCGGCCTCGACCTGCTCGTCACTCTAAGGTGCGGCATCGATCACTCTCCCAGCCCTGATCACGTAGTGCGACCGGCAGGGCAGCTGCCAATTGCCGACCGAAGGGTGAAGCGAGATGATCTCTCCGTCGAACGTCATCTTCCAGTCGGTGGGGCTGAACCGGGTCACGACTTTTTCGCCGCAACCGCTGCAGCACCTATGTGCCGAGGTTGCGTAGTCCATCGAGATGTACAGCATTCCATTTTTCAGCGTGTCCGGGACATTGCGGAGGAAGCGATGCTCAAGGCGCTGATACCGGATCATTCCTGATCCCCATTGGGCAGCATGTTGCCGTCGACCGTGAAGGTAGAATAGTGCTCGTGCTCGAGATCGCGGTAGAAGCCCAGGCTTCTTCCACTTGATGACGGCCATCACGGCGTTCATGGCATTGAGATCGGCGACCTGGATGTTGGTCGCGTAGAGATCCCGTCATCGCCGCCCTCAAAGGAGATACGTCCCCCGTGAACGTGCTCGCGTTTGGCAGGCGTGCTGAGCGTGGCCCGCTGAATGCCTCCGAGGGCACCCTGTCAAGCTCGAGCCCCATCCCGACGTCGATGAACACACACCGAGCGCTTCGAGCTTCTTGACCACCAAGGCCTTGGCCGGGCCGTCGTCGATTGACACGAAGGCGAAGGTGATGCCATCGAGAAGGTGCGCCGTCTCCTCCGTGATCGCCACGGCGTGGGCAACGATTCCGCGGTGCATATTGGAGTAGATATGCGAGATCGCAAAGGCTGTTGTGCCGGGAGTAACGATCCACGCGCTCGGATAGTTGTGCGTGTCTGCTGTCTGGGGTGACTGTGTCGCAAAACCACTCTGGGTTCATGAAAGGCGAGCCCGATGTTGAGGAATGTCGCCTGAGCCGAAGCTTCAGAGCCCATCAACGGCGACGCACAATTTCTTGAGCGACTCATTCGACATGTCGAGAATCGGTTCATACATAAACGAGTTCAAGTGAATATTCTCCGGGGTCATGATATTCACCCGCTCGAAAAGCTTGATATTATTCTCTTTGTCCGGGAATTCTTGCTTGTACTTTTCCACCAGGCGGTAGGTCTGGCTATTTGTAATGCCGTTCACGAACTCGTCGTCGGCAATCTCCTTGATGATGAATTCCTCGGCTTTGAGGCGAATTCCGATCGCAAGCACAATCTTTTTCTCCAGCTCGATGACCTCTTCAGTCTCGGAGCAGATGGTTTTGCAGAGCTCCATTAGGAGATCGATCACGGGGCGATCGTGTCCGAAGGCAGAGAGGTCTGCCTGGGACGTGCTGCTGAGCACCTTGTTAAAAGTGTCCTCCAATTCCTTGATGGTCGTGGTTTTCGTGCCAGTCTTGATATGCAGGAGCGCGGTCAATTCAGCTTCCTCGCATCCATAACCACAATACTCGGACAAGTTTCGGACGAATGGAATGGAGGCGATGAGCATCTCCGGGTTCCTGAGGTTTGTCCTTCCAGTGCATGAAGGGGTTCTTTTGATATTTTTCCGTGACGAGCCTGATGCCGTTTTCGGTTCTTACAGAATGTAGCTTGTTGCAACGTTCAGGGGATAGACGACCGCTGGCGGTGCGGAAGAAATCGAAATTGTGAGAAAGGATTATCTGATGGAAGTGCTCGAGAGCCGCTATATCCTTCAGATACTCGATAATTGCGTACTTATTCTTGTAATCGAACGAATCGGCAATATCGTCGATTACAAAAAGCGTCTCTTGCCCGGCTTCTTTTCGCGCCTGCACCTCGAAAATAATATTGAGGATGTAAAGCGCCCGTTTTTCGCCGTTGCTCAGGACCTCGTACAGTTTGCTCTCCTCCACCGGGATCGTGTTCCCGTTCTCGGAATCCTTGAAATCGAATTTGATGATCGGAGCTTCGCTCCTTAGGATAACGTCGTCCTGGTTGTCCATGCGAACGACGAACGGAACCGAAAAGCGCTCGTTGAAGATGTCAATCACCTCCAGCCATTTGGTGGCTTCCCGCTTTGCCTGTTCCACGATTACCCCGATGCGGGCGGAACCCGTGTCATACTCGGTCATCAGGGTCGTATAGATGGCAGCGTTCGCGGTCAGGTAGGCTATCCAAATCTTCTGTTTAAACGCATTTACATTTTCAAGTTCCGGAATCAGGGTCTTGTTGTCGATCAGGAACTCTCGGAATTCGCGAAGTTCGACATTTTTCTGCAGTTCCTTGTCGAGCTTCTCAAACGACGCGTTCAGATCCTTGTCCTGCAGGATGGCATCCTTCTCGGACTGGATGAGCTTTTCGAGCTCGGCTTCGGTCTGCAGCTCGATCGACTTGGCTTCACGCGACGATTTCATCGTTACGGAATGACCGCTGTCGAACCAGCCGTTCTGCTTGAGGTTCTTGGCAACTACGGATGCATTGTTGTGGTTGAAAATGCCTTTTTTGAAATACGTCGAGGAGCTGAGGAGCTTGTCATAGATCGTTGTGTATTCCGAGATTTTCGCTAGAAAGTCGGGCGAGTTCAGGAACGCAACTATCTTATCGTGGAAAATCTGCTGATACTTGATCATGGCGAAATCCGGGTTCGTGCCCTTCCTGATCTCGCGTTCCAGCCTGCCGAGCGCGGTCAACAGCTCTTTGTGAGTGAGGTTGAAGTCGCCAACGAAGACCTTCTCCACGTCCTTCCGGATTCCGGAAGATGTCCGCAGCTCCTTCAGCACGTCCTCTAGCTTCCGCGAGATGCTTTCATATATCTCGTCGTATTCTTTCTTCAGCTCGGCGTGAACGAGCAGCGTGGATATTTTCGACGACCGGTAGGTCTGGTTATAGGGTTCGATTACGAAAATCTGTTCTCTGGACAGCTCTTTGCCGTCCTGATCATTTATCAACCGGACGGTTTCCCGTTCTGGGTAGACCCGGTCGACAGTATCCTTTCCGCTGCTCAGATCTTGGAACGACTTCGCGAACGATGTCTTCATAACGCCGTTGGGGGCGTAAATGATCATCGGCCCCCTTTGGGAGAAATCGAAGGTGTGCTTGAGGGACCTGATCCCGTAGCAGTTCTGGAAATCGACAATAACTTTTTTGAGCATCAACATGCACCCGGAGCTGGATTTTGGCGATTCCTACTGGCACGAGTCACCATACTCGCGGCACCCTGTCACAATCGGTTAATGTTATGAAAGCGGTCAATGTCTATAAATAGGACCGCACAAGATTTGCGTAATCGATCTTCCGGGGCGCAGATTTGCCATTGCTCTGAAGGAATTGCGCACCGACCAGGCGCACGGGAGCAAGGGGCGTCATGCGACCACCTTGACCCTGTCGGTCAGGCTTTTGATGATCTCGCTGTTCCCGTCGAAGTCGAGATAGGTCAGTTCTGTCGAGTCCGCCACCTGCGTTCGATGCGGCGGGCGACGTTTGGCACAACCATATCCCCGCTTTTAGCCGGTGTAGTACCTCAATCTTGGCAAGGGGCAGCTGGCGTGCGCCCGTTGCATCCCCAATCTGTATCCGCCAAGGAAATGACTGCGTCTGGCGCGAAGTTGACGACCCGAGGTGGGTCAATGTTGCAACCAAGTTCGAATGTCGCGCTGCCAGCAAAGTAGAAATGTCGCAACACGGGGCCGCCGGCTGCGACGTCAGCGCCCGATCGGGCGACAGCTGGTCGGGGTTGCGCAGCCCAATCGGGGGCGGCTCGGTAGAACTCCGTCGGCTTTAGCTTTGAGAGCCGCGTGCCCCTCTTCGAGCTAAAAGCCGGCTTCCGTTGTCGGTTGAGTCTTCCGGTTGATTGGAAATTCGTCCAGCACTGCGAGGGCGTTATCAACTTAACTCGCGTTCAGGGATTTGCGGCATAGACCGATGGCATGAACACCGCGACCATCAGCTACAAGCGCCATCGTTTCCCGCCGCAGATCATCGCCAATGCAGTCTGGCTCTACTACAGGTTCCCCTTGAGCCTGCGTCTGGTCGAGGAAATGCTACTGGAGCGGGATCGTCGCTTCGTATGAGACAATCCGCCGGTGGGGCATCAAGTTCGGTCCGGACTACGTTCGCCGCTTGCGCCACAAGCAGCCCAGCCGAAACGATGTCTGGCACCTGGACGAGGTCGTTATCACCATCGCCGGCAGGAAACACTGGTTGTGGCGCGCCGTCGACCAGGATGGCTATGTGCTCGACGAGATCGTTCAGAACCGCCGCAACACCAAGGCGGCCAAGCGCTTGCTGACGCGGCTGCTGAAGAAGAAGCGCATGATCACCGACAAGCTGCGCTCCTATGGAGCAGCCAGGCGACAGGTGATGCCGTGCGTCGAGCATCGGTCGCACAAGGGATTGAACAACCGGGCGGAGAATGCACATGTGCCACTGCGAAAACGGGAGCGGATGGTGCAAGGCTTCCGATCACCAGGAGCATTGCAACGCTTCGTTTCGATCTTCTCGGCTCTGCGCAATCTCTTCGTCCCGCCCCGCTCAAAACGCTCCGCTCTCGCTACATATATTCACCGCCTGCAGGCCATGGCGGAATGGAAAGCCGTGGCCGTGGTCAGCTAACATCAGCGGCCGCAGGTCTCAACTCGTGTATATGCAGACAACGTGACATCGCCTCACGGATCGATCGAAGTGCCTACCTTTGAACATTGAGTGCTCCCCGACAATCGAAGAGCTGTCATGCCGCAGTCGAGTTACCGAAAAGTTTGCGACACATCCAGCGAAGCTGAGTGGCGCGCTATATGGATGGCGCTGCGATGCAGCGCTTCCAAGCGAGAGGCGTCGGTGACTATTTCGCCGATTTCGCCCTGCATCGCCTGACCAAAGTCGCAGGCTGACACGGGGCATCCGTCATCCGAACACGGTGGTGCTCGGGTCGGGAAATAGGCCGACGGATCTGCGCGCAATCCCGTCTAATCCCGTGCAAAAAGAGAGATTCCATCCTGGAACGACGGCTACTTGCTGACAAGGCGCATGATGGTATCGATATTGAACTGCAGCCTTGTATCGAGAGCTTCCCGTGACATCAGATCGCGCTCGTAGATGATGGCGCCCGTAAAGCGATTGGTGAAGTAGTAGTAGCCGATGGCGGCGATCGTGATGTTCAACTGGACTGGATCGATGCCGTCCCGGAACAAGCCCTGCTTTGCGCCGCGCTCCAAAATCGTGTCGACCATCGTGACCAGACGTCGGCTGATGTCCTGAACGACCTTGGACTTCTTGAGATGGCGCGCCTTGTGCAGGTTTTCGCTGTTCACCATGGTGAGGAATTCCGGATTGTCGAGATAATATTTCCAGGTGAAGCGTACCAGCTTTTCCAGTGCATCCTTGGGGTCGAGATGATCGAGTTCCAGCTTTTGCTCGGCTGTTCGAATGTCGACATAGGCGTCTTCGAGCACGCGCTGGAACAGGCTCTCCTTGCTGTCGAAATAATGGTAGATCATGCGTTTGTTGGCTTTAGCGCGCGCGGCTATGTGGTCCACTCTGGCACCGCCCAAACCCTTCTTGGCGAATTCCTGCTTGGCAGCCGCAAGTATCCGCTTCTGGGTCGCCTCCGCATCGCGAATTCTTGGCTTCCTTGTCTTCGCCGCCAACATCTTTTTCCCTAACTGGTCCATTTCGAATCCGCCATTTGGCCATCGATATGGCGCACTACCTGGATTGTGGCCAGAGCGGCCAGCGAATTGTCAAAAGGCACTCCGCGGCGGCCAGGATCTGGCCGGCAGCATTGGTCTGGTTCACGGCGAACATCGGCGATCTGCTGCATTTTTCGAAGGCTTCCGGTTCCCGCCTGCCTCTGAAGTCAAAGGCCACTTCAACTAACCCAATAGTTACATAGAGGCACCCCGCGGCGCAATCGGGCATGTCGCCAATGTCCCGAGGCAAGGCCGCCACCGCGGCCGGAGTCCTGTTGACAAGCCAGTTCTAACAAAGTAACTAGATAGTGCGTAATGGTTCAGCTGGGTGCGCGTCTTGGGAGGGCGCTCGCTCGAATTCGGATCAGCAGGGAGAGAGAAAATGTCGTTCATCAAGAAATTTATCGAGCAGGAAACCATCAATCGCCGCAATCTGCTTCTCGCATCGGCCTACGGGCTTGGCGGCGCCGCGGCGCTACGCACCCTGGGTGCGACGCCGGCGCGCGCGACTACCGCAAATCCGACGATCGCATGGAGCTACCGCGACCGCACCAACCCGTACTGGAACTACGTCGTGTCCGGCGGCGAGGCCTTTGTCGAAAGCCTCGGCAAGCCGAAGGACGCGCTCGTCAACCTCATCAATGAAGGCTCCAGCGAGAAGTCGCTCGCTGACGTGAAGGCGCTTCTGGGCAAGGAGGGCAGCAACCTCGCGCTTGCGATCGACGCGAACGACGCGCCGAACTGCCGTCCCGTTGTCGAGGCGGTCGCTGCTGCCGGCGCGTACGTCTCCACCATCTGGAACAAGACCGACGACCTGCATCCGTGGGATTTCGGCGACAACTATGTGTCGCACATGACCTGGTCGGACGAAGGGCCGGCCGAGAAGACCGCGCGCATCCTGTTCGAAGCCATGGGCGGCAAGGGCGGCGTGGTTCATCTCGGCGGCATCGCCTCCAACAATCCGGCCATCGAGCGCCTGAACGGCCTGAAGAATGCGCTGAAGGACTATCCAGATGTGCAGTTGCTCGATGCCCAGCCGGCCGACTGGGATACGCAGAAGGCAAATCAGATCATGGCGAGCTTCCTGACCCGCTATGGCGACGAGATCAAGGGCGTGCACTGCGCGAACGACACGATCGCTTATGGCGTCATAGAGGCGCTGCGGGCCGAAGGCATCGAAGGCATGCCGATCGTTTCCTATGACGGCAACCAGCAGGCTGTCGAACTCGTGGCCAAGGGCGAGATCCTGACTACCGTCTTCACCAATCCGCATTGGGGTGGCGGCATTACGGCGGCGCTTGCCTACTATGCGGCCACGGGCGCGTTCAAGCCTTCGGCCGAGCCCAAGGAACATCGCGAATTCTACGGCCCGACCATCCTCGTCACGCCCAAGGATGCGGCTGAGTTCAAGGCGAAATACCTCGACAGCACGCCGAAATACGACTGGAAGGACTTCTGGGGTCCGGGCAACGGTCAGATCAAGTACAAATAATCGATCTGCCGGCGGATGCGCACCGGCAGCGGCGCCACTCCGATCCGGTGGTATGCGATAATACTGCGACGGCGACCCGCTTCGCCGTCCTTTGCCCGCGGGAGAAGAGCGTGGACAATTTCTTGACCAGAGACAATTTGCAGAAATGGGCGCCACTTCTGGTGCTGCTCGCGCTGGTCCTGTTCTTCTCGATCGCCAATCCGAATTTCCTTTCTATGCGCAACTTTGCGCGCATTTCCATTCTGTCGACCCCGTCATTGATGATCGGCGTCGGTGTGACTTTCATCATTCTCATGGGATCGATCGACCTCTCCATGGAGGGAGCCGTGGCAGTCTGCGCCGTGCTGTTCGCCACCATGTTTACGGCATTGGGGGGGGACCTGGCGGGATGGGGATGGCTGGCGATCGTCGGCGCGCTGGTCGTTGGCGCTCTGTTCGGTCTGATCAACGGGCTGGTGCATGTCGGGCTGAAGATACCGTCCTTCATGGCGAGCCTGTCGATGGGCTTCGTCGGCATCGGCTTGTCGCTGCTGATCACCGGCGGCGACAGAATCCGCGTCGAGGATCCACTTTTCCGCTCGCTGCTTACCTATCGGCTGGGTGGTTTTCCACTGATGGTCTATGTCGCGCTGGCGGCGCTGCTCATTGCTGGCTTTATTCAGGGGCGGACGAAGATCGGGCGCAATTTCTATGCCGTCGGTGGCGGTGAGGATCTCGCCCATGCATCCGGCCTGAATGTCTCGAGGGTGCGCATCATCGGCTTCGCCATTGCCGGGGTTTTCTACGCACTCGGCGCGATGCTGGCGGTAGCGCAGATCGGCATTGCCGAGACAGTCACCGGACGCAATTTGATGTTCGTATCCATCACTTCCGTGGTCGTGGGCGGCACCGCGCTCTGGGGAGGCGCCGGCGGCGTGTGGAACACACTCGTCGGTGTCCTGATCGTCAATGTCATCGGCAACGGCATGGTGGTCATGGGATTGCCGAGCTACGTCCAGGACGGTGTGCTCGGCCTGCTGGTCATCATCGCGGTCTATCTGTCGACCGACCGTCGCTCTTTGTCTTTCGTGAAGTGACGCGCAAATGTTCGAGCTTCAGAAAGTCGAGAAGAAATTCCCCGGTGTGCATGCGCTGAAAGGCATCGACTTCACCATCAAGCGCGGAGAGATCGTCGGCCTTGTCGGCGAGAACGGCGCCGGCAAGTCGACGCTGATGAAGGTCATCTATGGCGCCTATCAGCATGATGGCGGGCAGGTTCTGGTGGACGGAAAAGCGGTGCGCTTCCACAACCCGCGCCAGGCCATGGATATGGGGGTCGGCATGGTTTTCCAGGAACAGTCGCTGATCCCGAACCTGACCGTCATGGAAAACATCTTCCTCGGATTCGAGCAGCAGTTCGTGCGCCTGGGTGTCGTCAACTGGAAGAAGATGGCGACGGCGGCGCGTCAGCAGCTCGAGAAGGTCAAGCTTTCGATCGATCCCGCGATGGTCACCTCGAAACTGTCCTTCGCGCAGCGTCAGCTGGTGGAACTCGCCAAGGTGCTGACGCTGGAAGAGCGCGTGCAGGGCGATCTCGTCATCCTGCTCGACGAGCCGACATCGGTGCTGGCTAAGGAGGAAATCGAACTTCTGTTCAGCTTGGTCAGGGACCTGCGCAAGCGCGCCTCATTCATCTTCGTCTCGCATCGGCTGGATGAGGTCATCGAGCTATCCGACCGCATCTATGTGATGAAGGACGGCTCCGTGGTCGACGTCGTCGATGGCAAGGATGCCGACGTCGCGTCGATCCAGCACAAGATGGTGGGGCGCAACATCAGCAAGGAATATTACCGCGAGGAGAAGCAGAAGCCCTTCGACGCCGCAAAGCCCCTGCTCGAAGTCGATGGGATCAGCCTTGCGGGTCGCTACAAGGACATTTCGCTCAAGCTGCATGCCGGCGAGGTTCTCTGTCTGGTCGGTGTCGAGGGTTCGGGGCGCGAAGCGATCTTGCGCACCATCTTCGGCCTGCAGAAGCCGCATCTCGGCCACGTCACCCTCAAGGGCCGGCGGGTCGAAACCTTCAGCGCCGCGCACGGGGTCGAGTGCGGCGTGGGCTACGTACCGCGCGAGCGCAAGATCGAGGGCATGGTCGGTGGCATGACCGTCTACGAGAACATGACGCTGTCGCAGATGCGCAACTATTCGAATGCCGGCGTATTGGAGATTGCCAGGGAGAGGGGGCTTGCCCGCGACTGGATTAAGCGGCTTTCGATCAAGGCGTCTTCAGAGAACGTCGATTGCGGCAATCTCTCCGGCGGCAATCAGCAGAAGGTGGTGCTCGCCAAGTGGCGGAGTGGCGGTTCCGACATCATCCTTCTCGACCATCCGACGCGCGGCCTGGACATCGGCGCCAAGGAGGACGTCTACGATATGGTGCGCGACATGAGCGATGCCGGGGTTGGCATCATCCTGGTCGCCGATACGCTCGAGGAGGCAATCGGCCTCAGTCACACCATTGCCGTCATTAGGGATGGCGAGATCCGCAAATGGTACGACTGCCCGTCCGGCGGCAAGCCGTCTCTTTACGATCTCATCCACTACATGACATGACCCAGGAGCGCGCAATGTCATTTGGTCGGCTCAAGCGACACTTTCCTTGGATCACGCTGGTGGTTCTGGTGCTAATCGTTGGTACCATCCACCCGAGTTTCCTGCGGCCGCAAAACTTGATCGAGCTCGCCGGAGACATCGTGCCGCTGTTCATCATGGCGCTTGGCATGACGCTCGTCATCTATATCGGCGGCATCGATCTTTCGGCTCAGTCGGTGGCGAACATGACCACCGTTCTTGCGACCATATCGCTGCCGTTGTTCGGTGTGCTCAGCGGCGTGCTCGTCATCCTGGCAGGGTTCGTGTTCGGCGCCCTTTCCGGCTTCGTGACGACACGGCTCAAAGTGCCGTCCTTCATTGCCACGCTCGCGGTGGGGGGCCTGGCGCTCTCCGTCGGGCAATATGCTTCCAGTCAGCGCGCGCTTTACATGGACGCAGGCGAACGCGACCGCGCCTTCGGGTGGATGGTCGGCAGCGGATGGAGCGGCGTGCCGCATGAATTGATCCTGGCCCTGGTTCTGATCGTGCTTGCCTGGTTCCTGCAGAACCGCACCACGACAGGGCGCGCTTTGAAGGCTATCGGCGCCGGCGAACCTGCCGCCGTCGCTTCCGGCCTGAAGGTCGAGCGCTACAAGATCCTGGCTTTTGCCTTCTCCGGCATGCTTGCCGCGATTGCCGGGCTGCTCTTCTCCGTCAAGCTTTCAGGCGGCTCGCCGACTCTTGCCGAAGGCTTTCTGCTGCCGGCGATCGTCGCCGTCCTGGTCGGCGGTACGCCGCTGACCGGCGGCGTTGGCGGCGTGCTGAACACCCTGGTCGGTGTGCTGATCGTGGCGGTCGTGCGCGCCAGCATGCTGTATTTCGGGGTGCCGGCGACGAGCCAGCAGATCGTCTTCGGCATCGTGCTGATTGCCGCGATCGCGCTGACGATCGACCGTTCCAAAATGCGCATCGTGAAGTAGGATCGACCATGGCAACTATGACGGCGGCGGTCCTGGTCGCGCCGCGACGCTTCGAGATCAGGGAACTGCCTGTCCCGGTTTGCGGACCCGATGATGTCATCATCAAGGTCGATCGCTGTGGGATCTGCGGCACCGACATCCACATGTTCAATGGCCATTATGCCACTGAGCGGCTACCCATCGTCCCTGGCCACGAATTCACCGGCACGATCAGCCGGATGGGCGACAGGGCAGGCCCATTTGTCCTCGGCCAGCGGGTGGTGGCCGACATCAATATTGGCTGCGGCGGATGTTACTACTGCCGCAGGAACGAGGTGCTCAACTGCGCCGAAGTTCGCCAGGTCGGCATCTCGCGCGACGGTGCGTTCGCGCAATATGTCTCGATACCAGGTCGTCTGGTCATTCCGGCGCCCGACGATGCTGCGCCGTCCATGCTGGCGCTGACCGAGCCGGTCGCCTGCGTCGTGCGCGCAGCGCGCAAGGCCGATGTGCGATTTGGCCAATCCGTCGTCATTCTCGGCGCCGGGCCGATAGGCAACCTTCACATCCAGATGATGCGGCTGGTCGGAGCCGCGCCCATTATCGTGGTTGAACTTTCTCCGGAGCGTGCTCGGCTCGCCGTCCAGGCAGGCGCCGACGCGGTGGTGAGCGATCCCTCCCGGGTCAAGGAGACCGTGCGCGCCATGACCGGCGGACGTGGTGCAGACATCGTCATCGAAAGCGTCGGCCTGCCGCAACTCTACGCTCAAGCCTTTGACCTTATTCGACCTGGCGGCCACGTTGCCGCTTTCGGCATAACTGGTCCTGGTGACAGCATTCCGCTCGCGCTGCTCGACACCGTGCTCAAGGAAAACTCGGTGAAGGGATCGGTTGCAGGCATGGGAGAGGACATGCACGACGCGCTGACCCTGCTGCTGCATGGTCGGTTCGATGTCGCGCCTTTCGTGGGCGCCACCTACGAACTCAGTGCGATCCAGGAGGCGTTCGAGACGCTGAAGGACCGGCCGGATGTTCTCAAGACGCAAATCGCGATCTGAGCGGCAGGGAGCGCACGGCGGCGACGCTTGAAATAACCAAATAGTTACTTATAGTGTGATCGCGGCGACGACCGGAGGACAAAGCCATGGATAATCAACCCGCCAATTCTTTGCTACCTCCTGAGCCACGGACGTTCGGTTTCTTCGTCGACGGCAAAGTCGTGGAGGCAGGGTCGCGTCCATATTTCGAGCGGCAGAGCCCAGGGCATAGCGTTGCGGTCACCCGCATCCCGAAATGCAGCAGGGATGATCTCGATCTGGCGGTTGCCGCGGCGCGGCGGGCCTTCGAGGACGGGCGCTGGTCGCGCATCCCCTCGGTTGAACGGGCGAGCGTGCTGTTACGGGCCGCGCAGATCATTCGGCGGCGCGCCGAGGAGATCGCCCTTTGGGAAACGCTGGAGAATGGCAAACCGATCAGCCAGGCCCGCGCCGAGGTCGACGGTTGCGCCGGCATCTTCGAATACGCGGCAGGTGCCGCCCGCGCACTGCATGGCGACGCTTTCAACAATCTTGGCGACCGCCTGTTCGGGCTCGTCACGCGGGAACCGATCGGGGTGGTCGGTCTCATCACGCCCTGGAATTTTCCCTTCCTCATTCTGTGCGAGCGCGTGCCATTCATACTTGCTGCCGGCTGCACGATCGTCGCCAAACCGTCCGAAGTAACCTCGGCGACGACGCTTCTCCTCGCCGAAGTGTTGGCGGAAGCCGGCCTGCCGGCAGGCTGCTACAATGTGGTCACCGGCTCGGGCAGCACGATCGGCCAGGCGCTGACGGAGCATATGGACATCGACATGCTGTCCTTCACCGGCTCGACGCACGTCGGCCGGCGCTGCGTTCAGGCGGCCACCGGAAACTTCAAGAAACTCGGCCTGGAACTCGGTGGCAAGAATCCGCAGATCGTCTTTGCCGATGCTGATCTCGAGGACGCCGCCGATGGCGTCGCCTTCGGCATTGGCTTCAACACCGGCCAGTGCTGCGTCAGCGGCAGCCGGCTGATCGTCGAGCGCTCGGTGGCGCGCGCGTTCGAAGAGATGGTCGCGGCGAAATTCGCCAAGGTAAAGGTCGGCGACCCGCTTGATCCGGCCACGCAGGTCGGCGCCATCACCACGGCCGCGCAGAACGACACCATCATGACGTACATCGCCAAGGGCAGGGCGGAGGGTGCAAGGCTGGTCTGCGGTGGCGATCAGCTCTACTTCGGCCGTGGCCACTACATCGCACCGACCCTGTTCGGCGACGTGACCGGCGACATGGCGATCGCACGCGACGAGATCTTCGGGCCGGTGCTCAGCATCATGCCGTTCGAAACGGTCGAGGAGGCGATCGCCATCGCCAACGACACCGTCTATGGGCTGGCGGCCAGCGTGTGGAGCAAGAACATAGACAAGGCGCTGACGGTGGCCCGACGCGTGCGCGCCGGACGCTTCTGGATCAACACGACGCTTGCCGGCGGACCGGAACTGCCGCTGGGTGGCTTCAAGCAATCAGGCTGGGGGCGCGAGGCCGGAATATACGGTGTCGAGGAATACACCCAGATCAAGTCCGTACATATCGAACTCGGCAAGCGAGAGCCTTGGGTGTCGTGACAAGCGAACGCGGATACGACTTCGTCATCGCTGGCGGCGGCTCGGCGGGCTGCGTGCTGGCCGCGCGTCTGTCGGAAAACCCAGATGCGCGCGTGCTCCTGCTCGAAGCCGGCGGCCGCGACACCAACCCTTACATTCACATGCCGGTCGGCTTCGCCAAGATGACCTCCGGCCCTTTGACTTGGGGACTGAAGACCGCGCCGCAAAAGCATGCCAACCAGCGCGAGATTCCCTATGCCCAGGCCAAGGTGATCGGCGGGGGATCGTCCATCAACGCCGAGGTCTATACGCGCGGGCATCCCGCGGATTACGAACGGTGGGCGCGCGACGAGGGGGCCGACGCGTGGTCGTTCGCCGACGTGCAGCCCTATTTCCTGCGCTCGGAAGGCAACACCATGTTTTCGGGAGAGATGCACGGCACCGATGGTCCACTCGGTGTTTCGAACATCCCGGACCCGCAGCCGACCACCCGTGCCTTCGTGCAGGCGTGCCAGGAATTCGGCATGCCCTACAATCCCGATTTCAACGGCAAGGCTCAGGAAGGCGCGGGCATCTACCAGACGACCACCCGGAATGCACGGCGCTGTTCCGCAGCTGTCGGCTATCTCAGGCCGGCAGAGAGCCGCCCCAATCTGACCGTCGAAACCGGGTGCCAGGTCGACCGCATCCTCTTCGAAGGGGTTCGAGCCATCGGCTTAGCCTACCGCCGTGCGGGCGAGATGCACGTTGCGCGTGCCGACAGCGAGGTGCTGGTCACCGCCGGCGCGATCGGTTCGCCAAAGATCATGATGCTGTCCGGCGTTGGACCGGCGGAGCATTTGAAACAGCACGGCATCGAGGTCGTGCATGACTTGCCGGGAGTCGGTGAGAACCTCACCGACCACTACGGTGTCGATATCGTCGCCGAACTGAAGGGACCGACAAGCCTCGACAAATACAACAAGCTTCACTGGATGCTCTGGGCTGGCCTCCAGTACAAGCTGTTCAAGAGCGGCCCGGTGACGTCGAATGTCGTCGAAGGCGGCGCGTTTTGGTATGGCGATCAGTCGTCAGCCATTCCTGACCTGCAGTTTCATTTCCTGGCCGGTGCCGGCGCCGAGGATGGCGTTCCGAGCGTCCCGTCGGGCTCCGGCATCACGCTCAATTCTTATACACTGCGGCCGAAAAGCCGCGGCACTGTCCGGTTGCGCTCGTCCGATCCCGCCGACAAGCCGATCGTTGATCCGAATTTTCTCGCCGATCCCGCCGACCTGAGAGTCTCGGCGGAAGGGGTGCGGATCAGCCGCGAGATTTTCCAGCAGCCCTCCCTGCAGAAATACATCCAACGCCTGCATTTGCCTGGCCAGGACGTCAGGACGCAGAAGGACTACGAGGACTATGCGCGCCGCTATGGCCGTACCTCCTACCATCCGAGCTGTACTTGCAAGATGGGCGTCGATGCCATGTCCGTGGTAGACCCTAAGCTTCGCGCGCGGGGGTTGGAGAACATCCGCATTTGCGATTCGTCGGTCATGCCCAGCCTGGTCGGCTCGAACACCAATGCCGCGACGATCATGATTGGCGAAAAGGCAGCAGACCTCATCCGCGGCAACAGGTAACCGATACTCTTTCGACAGAGCGGCAGCCGTGCAGACGGTCGTTCTGTTGTCTGAGTTCCGAGAATGTGCCGCCCTGTTAATCCCAATCAGGCGCCCATGGCACCAGGTCGTAGCCTATTATGCGCTTGTTCGTATGGGTGAGCGCATCGATGCGTGCCATGTCGATGCTGGAAAGTGTGAAATCCATGATGTCGAAATTGGCCCGGATGTTCTCGGGTTTGGTCGACATGGTGTTCACCGAAACGCCCTTCTGCAGGATCCAGCGCAACGCCACCTGACCGGCGGATTTGCCGTAAGCTTTGCCGATTTCGGCAAACTGTGGATATTTGAAGACTTCGCCGCGGGCAACGGAGGTGAAGGACGACAGCGGAATACCAGTCTCGTTAGCCGCCCCGAGCAGGATGTCCTGGTTGAGAAGCGGATGGAACTCGACCTGGTTGGTTACGATCGGGCCATCAAGGATGGCGCGTGCATCGCGCATCATCTTGGCGGTGAAATTCGACAGGCCGATATGCCGTACCAGGCCCTTGTCCTGCGCGCTCTGGAGTAGCCTCAGGGGCGACGCGATGTCCCCGTCGAGCGGCGGCCAGTGCAGGAGCAGCGCATCGACATAGTCCAGCCGCAGATCCTTCAAGCTCTTTTCGACGGAGCCCAGGAAGAGCGCTTCAGCGTAGTTGTCGGGATGGACTTTTGTGGTGATGCAAAGATCCTGGCGCGGCACATCGGCCCCGGCAAGGCCCTCTCCGACCTCGGCTTCGTTGCCGTACATCTGCGCGGTGTCGAATGCCCGATAGCCGGCGTCCAGCGCCACAGCAATCGCGGCCATGCAAGCGTCGTGGCGTAACGGGAACGTGCCGAAAGCCCTCTGGTGCGTCTTCTGGAAAAAGATGTTCACAACTTTGCCTCCAGCCTCGTCGGTTGCTCTCAGTAAATAACTGAATAGTTACTTACATCGCCTTGCGTGTCGTTGGCAAGATCGCCGGGCGACGATCTCGAAGCGATTTTCGTGGCACCCCTGACACGACCGCCATAGATCGGTCTTGACCAAATTCGGTGGCGTGGTAATAACTAAATAGTTACTTTACTCGATACAGATAGGACGGCTTCATGTCCAAGATTACCAGCGCGACGGACGCGGCAAGGGCGGTCAAGGATGGCGCGATTGTCGCGGTCAATTCGTCGAGCGGATTGTGCTGTCCAGATCTGGTCCTGAAGGCGCTTGGCGAGCGCTACCGTGATGAGCGCCATCCGGCCGGGCTGACCATGGTCCACCCGATCGCAGCAGGCGACATGTTCGGGACAAAAGGGATCGACCATCTGGCTCAGGATGGCATGATCGACACCATCATCGGTGGGTCCTACCCGTCGGGACCGTCGTCATCCGAGCCTCCGCTGATCTGGCAGATGCTCGGCGAAGACCGGGTCGCTGCCTATAACGTTCCAAGCGGGATCATCTTCGATATCCTGCGCGAGGCGGCCGGACATCGCCCGGGCGTGATCACCAAGGTCGGTCTTGAAACATTCGTCGATCCCGACCTGGACGGCTGCGCCATGAACGCACGCGCACGGGCGCGGCCGATCGTGCGCAAGATCGAGTTCGAGGGCGAGGAATGGTTGTATTTCCCGTCGATCAAGCCGGATGTGGCGATCATTCGCGCCACGACCGCCGACGAACGCGGCAACCTGACATTCGAGCATGAAGGCGCCTATCTGGGCGCGATGGAGCTTGCGCTTGCCGCGCACAATTGCGGCGGGGTGGTGATCGCCCAGGTCAAGCATGTTGCCCAGGCAGGCACGCTGCGCCCGCATGACGTACGCGTGCCGGGCGTTCTGGTCGACATGATCGTCGAGGATCGCGAGCAGTTGCAGACCACGGCCACGTCTTACGATCCAGCGATATCCGGTGAATTGTTCAGGCCACTCGATACCTTCCGGCTGCCGGCTTTCGATGCAGCCAAGACGATGGCGCGCCGGGTTGCGATGGAATTGCGGCGGGGTTGGGTCGTCAACATCGGCTTCGGCATTTCGGCCAACGTGCCACGCATCTTCCTTGAGGAAGGCCGGCACGGCGATGTGACCTGGGTGATCGAGCAGGGCGCGGTCGGCGGTATTCCGCTGCTCGATTTCAAGTTCGGTTGCTCGGCAAATGCGGAGGCGTTCGTCGCCTCACCGCACCAGTTCACCTATTTTCAGGCGGCGGGCTTCGACGCGTCCTTGCTCTCCTTCCTGCAGATCGGTGCCGACGGATCCGTCAATGTCTCGAAACTGTCGGCGCGGCCGCACGTCACCGCCGGCGCCGGCGGCTTCGTTGACATCACCGCACGGGCAAAGAAGATCGTCTTTTCCGGCTATTTCAACGCCGGAGCAAAGCTCTCGGTCGGTAATGGAAAGCTCTCCATAGACAAGGAAGGCAAGGTGGCCAAGCTGGTACCCTCCGTCGAGCAGGTGTCCTTTTCCGGCAAGCGTGCGACGGCGCAGGGACAGGATGTGACCTATGTCACGGAGCGCTGCGTGCTTCGGCTCATCGATGGCAAGGTCACGGTGACCGAGATCGCGCCTGGAATTGATCTGAACCGGGACATCCTTGACCAGGCGGCGTTTCCCCTGGCGGTTGCCGACACAGTTCGTCCGATGTCGGCACATCTTTTCATGGCAGACCGGATGGACGGCCATTTTCGCCCCGCCGTGGCTGCCGAGTGATGCCGGACAACCGCATCGGCCTTGAGATCGACAGCCAGGTCGCGGTCGTGACACTCGACCGTGCCGAAAAGCGCAACGCGCTGAATGCGGCGATGATCGACGGGCTTGCGGCGGCCTGCAGGACCATCGAGCAAAATGCGACGGTCAGGGTCGTGATCCTGACCGGCGCGGGCAAGAGGGCCTTTTCGGCAGGCGGCGATATCCAGGCCTGGAGCGGCAAGTCGCCCAACGATTTCGGCCGCTTCTGGCTGCGCGAAGGCCATGATGCCTTTGCGGCCGTCGCCCGGCTTCGGCAGCCGGTGATCGCCGTCCTCAATGGCGATGTGTTCGGCGGCGGACTGGAATTGGCGGCTTGCGCGGACCTGCGGATTGCCGAACAGCATGTCAGGATCGCGCTGCCGGAAACCGGGCTCGGGATCATTCCGGGCTGGTCGGGCACGCAACGCGCATCCCGCCGTTTCGGCGCGCAACTGGTGCGGCGCATGGCCCTGTTCGGCGAGGTCTTCGATGCAGACGTAGCGCTTCGTCTCGGCATCGTCGATCATATCGTCCAGGGTGGTGCGGGAATTGTCGCGGCACGACAGATCGCCGCGCAGGTCTGCGGTCGCGCGCCGCTGGCGACCGAACTGACAAAGATGCTCGTCAACGCCGCCGAAGGTGAGGAAACAGAACGCGTTCTCGAAGCGATTGCCGGCATTGCCGCAGCGCAGTCGGAGGACCTCCAGGAAGGGCTGGCTGCCTTCCGCGAAAAACGGCCTGCGCGCTTCTGAAAGTGGTCAATCTGCTGGCCGGAAAATGCCAGGCTGAGACTAGAATATGACGAAGGGAGAGATTCCGATGATCCGCCATTTCGTGCTGCTGCGTTTTCGCGCCGATGTGAGCGCCGAAACCAAATCCGGGCTCTATGAGGAGTTGGACCGCTTGCGGGATCATCTGCCGGGCATCGTCGCCTTTCACGCCGGATCGAATGTCAGCGTGGAAACAGACCTGATCCGCGGCAACCACGACGCATTCTGGGTCGATTTCGCAGATGAGAATGCGCGCGATGACTATCTTCGCGACCAAAAGCACCAAGAGGTCGGTGCGCGGATCGTGGCCCACACCGAACGTGGCCTTGATGGCGTGACGGTGGTCGATCTTCGATTCTAATGGTAGGTCGGCTGAACAGCGCGAAACGGGCTAGCGATAGAGCATTAGCTTGTTCTCTCCGGACTGGACCGTTTCGTCGCGCTGGTTCGTGACGACAAAGCGCAGCGTGAGGATCCCCCGCCCCGCATTCCGGGTCTCCCGTTTGTTCGCAACGACAATGCGTGCGCGGATCTCATCGCCGGCAAGGACAGGCCCCACGAAAGTCCAGTCCCAGCCCAGCGAGGCGATGGCCGGCCTGCACCTGGTTCTTCAATCCGTCCACCAGCGACAGCACAATCCATGCGCGACACGGGCTTGGAATCCGTGGTGTTTCGCGCCCGCCACGCTCATATGGATTTCGAAACGATCGCCTGTCAGCTCGGCGAAAGCGTCGATCATCTGCTCCGTGACGGCCACGGCATCGGACTCGTACCAATCGCCGACGGCGACATCCCCATAAGACAGGCCTTGCGCTGTCAGCTGGCGGCCCGGCGCGGTCTCTGTCGTCATTCCGGCACCGGGGCATCCTCCCGGATCAGCTTGCGCTGCTTCAGGTCGGCCCAGAACTCGGCCGGGATTGGATGGCTGAACCATGTGAGGTTCTGCGACAACTGCTCCACTGTTCGTGTGCCGGCGCAGAAGGAGGGAATGGCGGGGTGGGCCACCACGAACTGCAGCGCAGCCGCGGGGAGGGGCACATTGTGGTCGCGGCAGACGGCTTCGATCCTGGCGACCTTGTCCATGACCGCCAAGGGCGCCGGTGCGTAGTTGTATTTGGCGCCGTCGACCGCGCCTGTGGCCAGGATGCCGGAGTTGAAGCCGCCGCCAACGATCACCGCGACATTGCGCTCTTCGCAAAGCGGCAGGAACTCGTTGAGCGCATCCTGCTCCAGGAGCGTATATCGCCCTGCCAGCAGGAAGCAGTCGAAGTCGCGCTGCCTGAGCGCTTCGAGGCAGACCTCCCACTCGTTGACCCCGACACCGATCGCCTTGACCAGACCTTCGCCGCGCA
The DNA here is from genome assembly GCF_040321795.1 of Mesorhizobium sp. M0244. Lineage (NCBI taxonomy): Bacteria > Pseudomonadati > Pseudomonadota > Alphaproteobacteria > Hyphomicrobiales > Phyllobacteriaceae > Mesorhizobium > Mesorhizobium sp. M0244. The sequence goes on from NZ_JAMYSE010000003.1 coordinate 222,861, forward strand.
GCTTCTCCAGCGCGCGCCAGCAGCCGTCCATTGCTTGCCTGAACACTTCGGGCTGGGCGTCGCCGCGCGTAAAGCGATCGATATCGTGGATGAACAGCATGTCGATGTGCTCCAGCCCCAGACGCTGAAGCGAATCCTCGAACGACCGCATCGTTCCATCGTAGCTATAGTCGAAGGTCATCTCGTTCGGCGCGGCGTTCGCCCATGGCGAAAAGTCGATCTCGGATCGTCTCTTCGCCTTCAGCACGCGTCCGACCTTCGACGCCAACACGAAATCCGAACGGTTCTTCCAACGCAGCGAATGGCCGAGGCGCAGCTCCGAAAGCCCGTGGCCGTACATCGGCGCGGTGTCGTAGAGCCGGACACCGGCGTTCCAGGCATGCTGGACCATGGCATCGGCCGTGGTTTCGTCGATCTCCCTGAGAAAGTTCCCGATCGGCGCGGTGCCGAAGGCGAACGCCGTGACATCGAGATCGACCCGACCGAACCTGCGCCTGTCTGAAGGCTGCATTCGATTTCCTCCCATTAGTAACCATCTGGTTATTTTTTATCGTAACTTTTCATGCTGGGCAAGCCGTTGTTGTGACGTTGATGGGACTCTTCGATTTTCCACGCTTGACGGGGAAGCCGCATCGGCGTTAGGAGTAACTAGATAGTTACAAGAGATGGACGCGATGCTTATCACAGACACTCAGCGCCAGGTGCGGGACATGGCCCGCCAGTTTGCCGACGAGGTCATCAGGCCGGCGGCCGAGGCCCTCGATCGTGACGAGCGATTCCCGGTAGAAATCTACGAACAGATGGGCGCGCTCGGCCTGTTCGGCGTCGGCGTTCCCGAGGAGATGGGCGGCCCCGGTTTCGATACGCTGACCTACGCGCTGGTAATGGAGGAGCTGTCGCGGGGCTACGCCTCGGTCGCCGACCAGTGCGGCCTGGTCGAACTGATCAGCACGCTGTTGGTGCGCCACGGCACGCCGTCTCAGCGCGAGCAATGGCTGGGTTCGGTGATGCGCGCCGAAACCAAGGTCGCCTACTGCATCACCGAGCCGGAAGCCGGCACCGACGTCTCCGGCATCCGCACCACGGCAACGCGTGATGGAGGCGGCTGGCGTCTGAATGGTGGCAAAATCTGGATCCACAACGCGCCGGTCGCCGATATCGGGTTCGTGCTGGCCCGCACCGACAAGGAAGCCGGGCATCGCGGCATGAGCATCTTCATCGTCGACCTCCATGCCAAGGGCATCGAGCGCGGCCCGAAGGAGCACAAGATGGGCCAGCGCGCCAGCCAGGTCGGCGCGCTCAATTTCGCTGATGTCATGCTTGGCGAAGAGGCCCTGCTCGGCGAGGAGGGCAAGGGCTTCCACATGATGATGAGCGTGCTTGACAAGGGGCGTGTCGGCATTGCGTCGCTAGCGGTGGGCATCGGTCAGGCCGGATTGGAAGCGGCCGTCGATTATGCCCAGCAGCGCAGACAATTCGGCAAGGCTATCGTCGAGTTTCAAGGCGTCCAGTGGCTTTTGGCCGACATGGCCAAGGACATCGAGGCAGCGCGCCTTCTGGTGCAAAGTGCGGCCGCCAAGATCGACGCCGGCGAGAATGCGACCAAGGCCTGCTCGATTGCCAAGTGCTTCGCCGGCGACATGGCTGTCGCCCGTACCGCGGATGCGGTGCAGGTCTTCGGTGGCTCCGGCTATATCAGGGGTTTCGAAGTCGAGCGGCTCTATCGCGACGCCAAGATCACGCAGATCTACGAAGGCACCAACCAGATCCAGCGCATGATCATCGCCCGTGAACTGCTGAAGCATGGGGCGCGGGCATGAGTGCCGCGCCGCGCCATGCGGTCCTGATCACCGGTTCGAGCCGCGGCATCGGGCTCGCCGGCGCGCTTGAACTGGCCAGGATCGGATTCGCCATCGCGCTTAACGGGCCGGCCGACGACGACGAATTACACGAGGCCGAAGCGATGGTCGCCGCGACCGGCGTCCCTGTGGTCCGAGTGCCTGGCGATGTCGGCGATCTTGCATCGCACGATGCGTTGCTCGACCAGGCCGAGGGTGCGATCGGCCCGCTGTCGACCTTGATCAACAATGCCGGCGTGTCGGTGATGGATCGTGGCGATCCGCTCGACGTTTCGGAAGCGAGTTATGACCGCTGTCAAACGGTGAACGCCAAGGCGCAGTTCTTCCTCGGCCAGCGCTGGGCCCGGCGGCTGTTGATACGCCAGCGCGACGACGGCCGCTTCTACAGCCTTATCAACGTGTCGTCGTCCAACGCCTCCGCGGTGGCCGAGCCGCGCGCCGAGTACTGCGTCTCCAAGGCCGCCTCCGCAATGATCAGCAAGGTTTTCGCCGTGCGGCTCGGGCGCGAGAACATTGCGGTTTACGACATTCAGCCCGGCCTGATTGAGACGGCGATGACCAGGCATGTCTCGCAGACTTATCAGCGGCGGATCGATGAGGAAGGCCTGACCCTGATCCGCAGGCTCGGGCAGCCGCAGGATGTCGGCCGTATCATGGCGACCCTGGCGTCGGGCGCGCTACCCTATACGACCGGCCACGTCATCTCGGCCGATGCCGGGATGCTGGTGCCGCGTTTCTGAAGCAGACTCCCCGGGGCGATGTGAGACAGGAGACGACCCGATGATGATCAGTCTTCCCGATGCAAAGGGCGCCTTTTCCAATTATCGCATGAGCGGAAAAACCGTTCCGGTGGCCAGGCTCTCGGAGCGTTCCGCGCGTGTCGTCTTTTCGGCCGCCCATGTCGTTGCCGACCCATTCACCGACAATGATCCGATGGGGCCGGCCACCGTGGACTGGGACGCCACCATGGCATTCCGGCGCTATCTTGCCGATATGGGCCTGGGCATCGCGGAAGCGATGGACACGGCACAGCGCGGCATGGGCCTGGATTGGCCCGGTGCGCTTGAACTGATCCGCCGCACCAGACAAGAGCTTCCTGGAGCGCTGGTGTTCAATGGTTGCGGTACCGATCATCTCGATCCCGCAGCCACGCGTTCGCTTGACGATGTGCGGCGTGCCTATTTCGAACAGGTCGAGGCGATCCAGGCGCTCGGCGGACGGCTGATCCTGATGGCGAGCCGCGCGCTGGCGGTAGTCGCCTCCGGTCCAGACGACTATGTGTCGGTCTATCGCGACGTGCTTGGTCGCTGCGACAATCCGGTGATCCTGCATTGGCTCGGCGACATGTTCGATCCGGCTCTTGCGGGCTATTGGGGAACGGACAGCTTTGAACAGGCGATGGAAACGGCGCTTGCCATCATCGCCGAGAACCACAGCAAGGTAGATGGCATCAAGATTTCGCTGCTCGACAAGGACAAGGAGATCCAGATGCGCCGCCGGCTGCCGGCAGGCGTCAAGATGTACACAGGCGATGATTTCAACTATCCCGAACTGATCGCCGGCGACGCGCACGGCTTTTCGCATGCGCTGCTCGGCATTTTCGACCCGTTGGCGCCAGCGGCGGCCTATGCAGTGGCAAAGCTTGGCGATGGCGACGTCAAGGCGTTCCGCCACATGCTCGACCCCACCGTGCCGCTGGCGCGGCTGATCTTCCGGGCGCCAACGCAACACTACAAGACGGGCGTGGTCTTTCTCGCCTGGCTGAACGGCTTCCAGGATCATTTTGTCATGCTCGGCGGTGCGCAGGCGAAGCGCCCGCTGCCCTATTTTGTCGAAGTCTTCAAGCTCGCCGATGACTGCGGGCTGCTGCGCGATCCCGACATGGCGGCGGACCGGATGCGCCGGCTGCTGGCGCTCTATGGTGCCTGAACCAAGCCGATGCGCGATTTTGCAAACGATCATTCCGCATTGGCCCTCAACACGGCCACGCTCGGCCATAATGTCGACGGGCACGGAGCCGGCTGGCCGGTCGAGCGGGTCATTGATAGCTGTGCCGAGCGGGGGTTCGGCGGCATCGTCTTCTGGCGGCGCGAGATCGGCAGGCGGGCTGTCGAGATCGGCGATCGTGCCCGCGCAGCCGGGCTCGCCGTGGCGGGCCTCTGCCGGGCGCCGTTCCTCGTGGGTCCGCTGGCGCTGCCGACACGATCAGCGATCATGGACGACTTCCGCGCCTCCATCGATATGGCGGCGGAACTCGGAGCTCCAGTCCTGACCATCGTGGCCGGCGGGGTTGAGCCCGGTACGCGCGGCGTTCTCGAAAGTCTGAAGCGTGTCGCAGATCGCGTCGCCGAGGCTGCCCCTTATGCAGCCAGACACAAGGTGAAACTGGCGCTCGAGCCTCTGCACCCAGTCTATGGCGGTGACCGCTCCTGCCTGGTGACCATGCGCGACGCGGTCGATCTCTGCGATGCCATTGGGCACGCCAGTGTCGGTGTGGCTGTAGACATCTACCATGTCTGGTGGGACACCACTCTCGGCCTCGGATTGGAACGTGCCGGTGCCGGACGCATCCTTGGCTACCATCTCTGTGATTGGCTGGCCGAGACGCGCGACGTTCTTGTCGATCGCGGTATGATGGGTGAGGGCGTCGCCGATCTAAAGGGGATCCGGACCGCCGTCGAAACGGCCGGCTACCAGGGTTGGTGCGAAGTGGAAGTTTTCTCCGCCGCCAACTGGTGGAAGCGCGATCCGGCCGATGTGCTCGATGCCTGCGTCAAGCGCTTTCGAACAGTTTGCTGAAAACGGGATCAATTGCGAACGGAGTTGCAGCAATGAAGATCCTTGTGCCCGTGAAGCGGGTTGTGGATGCGAATGTCAAGGTGCGCGTCAAGGCGGATGGTTCGGCGGTCGAACTCGCCAACGTCAAGATGGCGATGAACCCGTTCGACGAGATCGCGGTGGAAGAAGCAATCCGGCTGAAGGAAGCCGGCAAGGCCGAAGAAATCATCGTCGTCTCGATTGGCCCGCAGCAGGCGCAGGAAACCCTGCGCACCGCGCTCGCCATGGGCGCCGACCGCGCCATCCTGGTCAAGACCGACGAGCAGACCGAGCCGCTCGGCGTCGCCAAGGTGCTGAAGGGCGTGGTCGAGGCGGAGCAGCCCGGCCTCGTCATCCTCGGCAAGCAGGCGATCGACGACGACTCGAACCAGACCGGCCAGATGCTGGCGGCACTGCTCGGCTGGGCGCAGGGCACCTTCGCCTCCAAGGTGGTAATCGAGGGCGATAAGGCCAAGGTGACCCGCGAAGTCGATGGCGGCCTGCAGACGGTGGAGTTGAAGATGCCGGCGATCGTGACCGCCGACCTTCGCCTCAACCAGCCGCGCTATGCCTCGCTGCCCAACATCATGAAGGCCAAGAAGAAGCAGCTCGACGAGAAGAGCCCGGCCGACTACGGCGCCGACGTCAAGCCGCGGCTGAAGGTGCTCAAGACCGAGGAGCCAAGCGGCCGCAAGGCGGGCGTCAAGCTCAAGAGCGTCGCGGAACTGGTCGACAAGCTGAAGAACGAAGCCGGCGTGCTGTAAGCGATCGGAAAAGGAGACAACAACATGGCTATTCTTCTGATTGCCGAACACGACAACGCAACCCTTTCCGACCAGACCGCCAAGGCGCTTTCGGCGGCCCTGCAGATCGGCTCGGACGTGCATGTGCTGGTTGCCGGCAAGAGCGCCAAGGGCGCAGCCGACGCCGCCGCCAAGCTGAAGGGCGTCACCAAGGTGCTGCTCGCGGAAGCCGACGAGCTCGCCGAGCGCCTCGCCGAGCCGACGGCCGCACTCGTCGTCTCGCTGGCAGGCGCTTACGACACGATCATCGCCCCGGCCACCTCGTCGGGCAAGAATGTCGCGCCGCGTGTCGCAGCCTTGCTCGATGTCGCGCAGGTGTCCGAGATCATCGAAGTCGTATCGCCCGACACGTTCAAGCGGCCGATCTATGCCGGCAATGCCATCCAGACGGTTCAGTCGACCGACGCCAAGAAGGTGATCACCGTGCGCACCGCTTCATTTCCCGTCGCCTCCCAAGGCAATGCGGCTGCCGTCGAGATTATCTCGGCGGCAGCCGACCCCGGTGTATCGTCCTTCATCGAGAACAAGCTTTCCGGAACTGATCGTCCGGAACTGACCTCGGCCAGGATCATCATTTCGGGTGGCCGTGCGCTGGGCTCCTCGGAAAAATTCCAGGAGGTCATCCTGCCGGTCGCCGACAAGCTCGGTGCAGCCGTCGGCGCTTCCCGCGCCGCCGTCGACGCCGGCTACGCGCCGAACGACTGGCAGGTCGGCCAGACCGGCAAGGTGGTGGCCCCCGATCTCTACATCGCGGTCGGCATCTCCGGCGCCATCCAGCACCTTGCCGGCATGAAGGATTCGAAGGTCATCGTCGCCATCAACAAGGACGAGGAGGCGCCGATCTTCCACGTTGCCGACTACGGCCTCGTCGGCGATCTTTTCGTCATTTTGCCGGGACTGCAAGAGGCACTTTGACATTCGATCGACGTCCGCGCGGATGTCACGGGACTCTAGACAATCGGCGTCATTTGTGCGGAACGTGGTTGCGGCACTTCGAACGAAAGCTAGGCGTGGGGAAGAAACCCAACATCAAGGACATCGCGAAGGCCGCCGGCCTTTCGACGGCGGCTGTTTCCTATGCGCTCACGGAAAGGGCCGAGTCTCTGCTCAAACGCAGGAGATCGTGAAAAGAATCGCGGACGAGATCGGATTCATCCGCGACGATACCGCGGCGCGCTTGAGGACTGTTACCGTGGATCTGCGCGATCGGCGCTTGCGCGCAACGATCTGCGCGCATTGTCGTCGGCCCTCTCCATCTCCACCGTCTTGTTTCCGTCGACCCGCTCTGGCGGCCCCTCATCGAAGCCCTCGCCTCGGCGTCGAAATCACGAGGGACGCGCCAGGCACGCGCGACCGGAGCTGGTTTCCTAGTGATATCCTGACAAACCCCTGCAGCGGCCCGAACAGCTGATCTGTGAGTTTTGCGCCGATCTACGCGCGGAGGTGGTTGAAGCGCTTCGCTGGGCGCGCGCGATATTGAGCGATGGGGGCACGGGGCGCGCCACGCAAGCATATGCGTCTGCTCGGGCTTTCGAGCAGAAGCTGGCCGCATGGCAACAATGTGGACCCGCTCCTGCCCGAGCATGTACTCAAGGAGCGCGAGTTGGTGGACCGGCCCCGGCTCGAGCGCGATCGGCTGGCCTTCGAGGTCCTGACCGGCCACCCAGATTCGAAGGTTACCCTGTCGCGCAGCAGGCGATCGGCCGAAGGCGCATTCCTCGCCAAGAGCGGATTTCTGCAGCATCGGGTTAGGCAGTCTGCATCGGCTTGAGCTAAACATCCTAAGATCGAGACAAGTCCGATCGCTATGAAGCCAAGGACCTCACCAAAGCTTCAAAGCCGGATTCGCTCTGATCGCCTTCGAGCCGCGTTTCGATACGACGGGCCAGACGGTTCACTGCACCCGCAAAACGGCACGGTGAATCCGCCGTCTTCTACGAATGGCGGTTTGTCTTTTGCGATCTGATCGGCCGATGCTACGGACCTCACTTGCGGGGTGTTCCAGGCAGTCTCATGCGCCCTGCGCGGCTGCCGCCCAGCGCAGCTTTAAAGGTGCTCCCGACAGAGCGGCGTCAGACGGTCGGCCCTTTGACTTTAGCGCCGACGCACAGTCCGGCCGGACCGTGCGGCAACTTGGACCGGCGAGCTTCCGCTAACGCCGAGATTTCTCCGCCATTCCGGCGATGCATTCCTCGAGACGATCCAGGCGGGATTTCGCAATACGAAGTTCATTTCCGGCTTCGAAACGTCGATGGCGTCCCTGAGCTGTGGTCGCCATGAGGTTGCGCTCGAGTTCAACAATGTGCGCACGCACCTGGCGAACATCGTCCTGACGCAACGCCTTGATCCACCCACGCCCCCGCATCAGTCTTCCTGCCAGCACCCCAAAAGTCATGCGGAGTTATGCCGCCGAGATCCTAATTTGCGGCAAGCCGAAACACTCGAAATTTAATTTCCGCTAAAATACGAGGCAGACAAGGCAACCCGGCAAAACACCACCGAATGTAAAAGGTCGCCTTTGCGAACTGGCTGAAATCTGTGGGCGGTAATCAGGGCGGAACCAGGCCTCCCATCCCTGCGGCGGGTTGTCGAATCCCTCTAAAATTGGATGACCGGCACCAAAGTAGCTCAAGCGGTCGCCTTTTGCGGCACACTGAATGAATTTTCCGGACGCGGCAGACCGAAATGGTCTCTTAGCGTTGCCCCCTCATAGTCGTGCCGGAAAAGTCCGCGCCTTCGCAAGATCGGCACCACCTCGTCGGCGAAGACGTCGAACCCGCCCTGGAGATAAGGCGGCATGACATTGAAGCCATCCGCGGCACCGTTGTCGAACCATTCCTGGATCTTGTCGGCGATCTGGTCGGGCGTCCCGGCCTGGACCCAATGCCCGCGCGCGCCGGCGAGACGGTGGAGCAACTGGCGGATGGTCGGATTCTCGCGCTCGATGATGTCGAGTACGACGTGGAAGCGGCTGCTCGCACCGCGCTCGCCCTCGACACTGATGAGCTCGCGCGGAAATGGCCCATCCAGATGGTAGCTGGAAAGGTCGGCGTCCACGATGCGGCGTAGCTGATCGAGAGAATATTCCGGCTGCGTCAGCTCGTTGAACTCGTCATGCAGTGCGCGGGCTTCAGCCTCGGTTGAACCGATGAAGGGACTGATGCCGGGCAACACCTTGACGTGGTCGGGGTTGTGGCCAACCGCCTTCACGCGCGCCTTGATATCAGCATAAAATTCCTGCGCGTTGCCGAGTGTCTGATGTGCCGTGAATATCGCCTCGGCATAGCGGCTTGCGAACGACCGTCCGTCTTGCGACGAACCCGCCTGGACATAGACGCACCAAAGCTTCATCCCGAAGCTTTATGCCTGGACCGTGTCGAGCCGATGCTTGGGGGCTGTTGACGACAGAGCTGGCACCGGCTCGCCGACCGACCCGAGCTTGCAGATCGTGACGGCCGTGAAGGCATTGCCGCATAGGACCGCGCATGCTGGTATCACAGTGACAGTTCAACTGTGATCATTAGGCGGTCGAGATGAAGATGGCGCCTGTACGACTGGACACAAATAATGCGGCAGAATCTGACCCGTCGGTGGGGCAGGTTCTCCTGTTCCTCAGTAACGATCGGATAGGGGATCGATTGCACCGACCAGCCAGAGACGCCAAAGCTTGTGCCTCGGGGAGGGGCTGGAGGGAGTTCGTCAGGCCGGTCTGGTGAGAACGCGATCAGCTTCATCGGCGACCGGCGTCTCGCGCATGAAGCTTCACCGCGGACGTTGGTGGAAACGGGAGGGGAGACAGTCTGGCCAAGAAAAAAACCCGCCGGAACGAACCGGCGGGCGAGACGGGAGGAAACGGTTGTAACTGGAATCAGGCCGCGAGAACCGCCTTCGGCTCGACCAATTCGTAGCCGAGCGCCTCGGCGACGGCACGATTGGTGATCTTGCCCCTGTGGACGTTCAGCCCGTTGCGCAGATGGTGGTCGTCTACCAGCGCCTTGAGGCCCTTGTCGGCGAGCTGCAGGCCATAATGCAGCGTCGCATTATTGAGCGCGTGGGCCGAGGCCACCGGCACGGTCCGGGCATGTTGGCGACGCTGCGTCCATTCATTGGGCTGCGGCTCCTTGACCTTGACGATCATGTCCGACTTTGCGAACACATCGGCGGCCGTCTTGGCAATGGTGGCGCCGGCGGCGCGGTAGGCGTTGTCGCCGGCGCCGATGCCGGAACCGGCGCCGGTTTCGACCAGCACCTCATGGCCATGCGCGACATATTCGCGGACCGAGCCCGGCGTCAGACCGACGCGGTATTCATGGTTCTTGATTTCCTTGGGGCAGCCGACGCGCATATTCTTCTCCTGATCCGGCCCTTGGGGCTCGTTCCCTGTATCAATTCAGTGAACCACGAATCGTTGTGCAGGTGTTTGCGAATGCGCTTGCTGCCTTCTGCAGCTTCTCGAAAACAAACAGCTTGCCTTCGCGCACGCTGCCTTCAAGTGATCTCGCCTTTGCCAGATGCGCTGCAATCGCGCTGGCCAGCATGCAGCCCGTCCCGCGTATCGATACGGCAAGGCGCGGCATGTCAAAGCGGATTGGTTCTTGATCCAAGCGCAACAGAATATCGGTCGATCGGGGTCCCGCCGCGTGGCCGCCCTTGATCAGCAGGGCCTGCATCCCGGCCACCAGCAATTCCTGGCCTCGCCACACTGCGCCGTCTTCATCCACTGCTGGCTCTAAGCCAACAAGAAGCGCCAGCTCGATGAGATTGGGTGTGACGAGGCGGCAAAGGGGCATCAGGTCGCGTTTCATGGCGGCGATGGCCCTTGCGTCCAGCAGCGCCCGGCCTGACGTCGAGGCCAGCACCGGGTCGAGTACTGCCGGCACCTGTGGATTTTCGCGGAGCACAGCCGCGACGGCTACGACGATCTCGGCCGTTGCAAGCATGCCGATCTTGATTGCCGCCACCGTGTTGGCCTGCAGCGCGGCGCGCATTTGATTGGCCACAAGATCGGGCTGCGAAGGATGGATTTCCATCACGGCTTCGTGCGTCTGCACCGTCAGCGCTGTGACAGCCAGGCAGGTGCGCACGCCAATCGAAGAGATCGTTTCGATATCGCGTGCAATTCCGGCCCCACCGCTGGAGTCTGATCCGCCGACCACGAGCACATGCGGTTCTCGCCTCAGCGCCATGGCTTTGTCTTTTCGATCCATTCTCGCGTGCGCGCTTCGGGATCGGCATTCAACGTGATGTCGGTGACCACCGCCGCGCTGTCCGCACCAGCCGCGAAGATACCATCGAGCCGGTCAGGGGTGAGGCCGCCAATGGCGACCAATGGGATCGGCGCCACCCGATGCTTCCACTCGCTGATCCGCTCGAGCCCTTGCGGCGCCCATTTCATCTGCTTCAGGATGGTGGGATAGATGGGGCCGAGCGCGATATAGTCGGGCTCGGCAGCGATGGCCGTTTCCAGTTCGATATGATCGTGCGTGGAAAGCCCGAGCTTCAATCCGGCGTACTTAATCGCCAGCAGGTCGGCCGCAGCCAAATCCTCCTGGCCGAGATGGACGAAGTCGCAGCCTTCCTCGATTGCCGTGCGCCAATAGTCGTTGACGATCAGTTGGCAACCATGGACCGCGCAGACGCCGTTCGCGCGGCGGATTTCCGTCCGCAGCGTGACCTCGTCCCTATCCTTGATGCGCAACTGAACCAGCTTGACGCCAAGCGGCACCAGCCGTTCGATCCAGGCGGTGCTGTCGACAATCAGGTAGAAGGGATCGAGCTTCATGAAAAAACCCCCCTGCCAATTGTCGGCGTCGACGGCACGGCGACGTCGCGCGGTTCGAGCATCCCCGAGCTGAAAGCTTCACGACTGGCCTCGACCGCCTTGCCGAACGCACGCGCCATGCCGACCGGATCGGCCGCCTTGGCGACCGCGGTGTTCAGGAGTACGGCGTCAAAGCCGAGCTCCATGACGGTTGCCGCGTGCGACGGCCGTCCGAGCCCCGCATCCACGATCAGCGGAACGCCTGGGAAATGTGCGCGCATCGAGCGCAGCGCCGGAATGTTGATCGGCCCGAGGGCGGACCCGATCGGCGCGCACCAGGGCATCAAGACCTTGCAGCCCGCCTCCAGCAGCCGCTCGGCGACGACAAGGTCATCTGTGGTATAGGGGAATACCGCAAACCCGTCCTCGCACAGGATGCGGGCGGCCTCGACCAGCCCGAAAACATCCGGCTGCAGCGTGTCATGGTTGCCGATCACTTCGAGCTTGACCCAGTTCGTACCGAAGACTTCGCGCGCCATTTGTGCGGTCGTGACCGCTTCCTTGACGGAGTGGCAGCCAGCAGTGTTGGGCAGGATTCTGACACCAAGCGAGCGGATCAACGACCAGAATTCTTCGCCAGCCCTGCCGCCTGCCATTTCACGGCGCAACGAGACGGTCACCACCGCCGTGCCCGAAGCCCTGACTGCATAGGCAAGGATGGCCGGCGAAGGATATTGAGCCGTGCCAAGAAGCAGGCGCGACGGAAGCTCGGCTCCATAAAGCTCGATCATGGCCTAGCCGCCCTGCATGGGCGAGAGGATTTCAATCCGGTCGCCGTCGTTCAACTGGAATTCCGCCCGGTTGGCTTTGTGCACGAGGTCATTGTTGACGGCCGTCGCCAGCCAATCGCCCTCATAGTCAAGCGCGGCAAGCAGCGCCTCCAGCGTTGTGGCGGCAACCTCATGCGCTTCGCCGTTGACCATCAGTTTCATGAGCAAGCTCCTTGGTTCTGTCTTTGAGTGAAAACCAGGTCGGCAGCCTGGCGCGCCATGGCGGGAGCCAGGAGAAAACCGTGACGATAGAGCCCGTTGATCGCGATGATTTCACCCTTGGTTTCGACGCGCGGCAAATTGTCGGGAAAGGCTGGGCGGACGCCGACACCGGTTTCAACGATCTCGGCCTCGCCAAAGGCCGGGTGGAGGGCATAGGCGGTACCCAGCAGTTCCATCATCGAACGCGCCGTAACCGGTCCGACGGACTGGCTTTCAATCATCGTCGCACCAATCATGAAACGGTGGTCGGTGCGCGGCACTGCATAGAGTGGAAAGCGCGGATGCAGCAGCCTGACGGGGCGCGACAGCGAGATATCAGAGATACGCAGGGTGAGCATTTCGCCGCGAACGCCGCGCAGCCAGTCATTTTGCGCCGCCATTCCCGTACAGTCGATCTGACGATCGAAACCAAAAACATGCTGGGCGTTGGCGCCGAAGTAGAATTCGACACCCATGGCCGCGAGCTTGTCACGAAGTGCTGCCATCGCCTGGCGCGGATCGAGATGGCCCTCATCGGGGAAGAGCAATCCGCGGCGGAAGCGGCCGGCTAAGTCGGGCTCCAGCAAGGCAATTTCATCTTCCTCGACGCGCCGATAGCCCGTCGTGCGGCTGGCGAACCGGTCGAGCTCGCCCGCATCGCGCGGCGCGGCCACGACCAGTGTTCCGGCCCGCGTCACCTGGCCCGGCGTTGCGGCGTCCCACCAGTCGGCGGCGTCGCATCCGAGATCCAGCACCGGCTGCTCGGCGCTTTCACGCTCGCACCATGGCGCCAACATGCCACCGGCGAACCACGACGCATTGCCCCCAAGGGCAGGCCTTATCTCGGCAACGGTCACCGCCACGCCGCGTGCGGCGAACTCGAAGGCGGCGGTGAGGCCGGCGACGCCCGCCCCTTTGACCAGCACCTTCATGATGGCTCACGTGGCTGAGGTATGAGCTGTGCG